>CAZTQJ010000098.1:0-5808 GCA_964615615.1 uncultured Acidimicrobiaceae bacterium | reverse complement strand
ATAGCTTCAGGTGACTGGAGTTCAGACGTGTGCTCTTCCGATCTCTGCTGCTGTCCGCCCGAAAGGCGATCGGGAAAGTCCTTCGCCTTGGCGGTAAGTCCAATGCGCTCGAGCAGTTCGTGGGCGCGTAGTTCGGCATCTTTTCGGCCGAGGCCGAGGACGCGACGAGGGGCCAGGGTGATGTTGTCGAGCACATTGAGGTGAGGGAAGAGATTGAAGGACTGAAAGACCATCCCGGTGTAGCGACGTACGAGATTTTCATCAATGCGATCATCGGCAAGATCATGGCCAAACAGTTCAATGGAACCCGCATCTAGCTGTTCAAGCAGGTTGCAGCAGCGTAGAAGCGTTGACTTGCCGGAACCTGATGCCCCGATGAGGCAGACCACCTCATGGGAATAGACCTTCAGATCCACTCCCTTGAGGACCGCTAAGTCACCAAAGCGTTTCTGAGCGGCGCGCACATCAAGCACCAACTCTGCTGTGGGGTGTTCGCGCTTCGTCACCGGACTCATGGATTCCCTGCCAATCGCAGTGAGCGATCCTTAGCCATAAGTCGATCTGTCCAACGCGTCAGGGGAACGGTGACCGCAAGAAAAAGCAGGGACGCAATGGTGAAGCCTGAGTAGTTGAATTCCACTCCTCCGGCGATCTGTGCGGCATGGACAGCTTCTAGTACACCGAGTGTTGACACAATGGCGGTGTCTTTTTGCAAGGAAGTGAAATCGTTCAGCAGGGCAGGCAAGACGTTGCGAATCGCCTGCGGCAAGACCACGTAGCGGAGCGTCGCAAAGTTCGAAAGCCCCAAGGATCTTGCAGCTTGGACTTGATGCCGGGGGACAGAAAGAATGCCCGCGCGGTAGACCTCAGAGACATAGGCCGTATAGGAAAAGACCAGCACGAAACCCGCGTAAACAACGGGCGACTGTGAAGAGATCCCCTTGATATTCAAGGACGGAACACCAAAACCCAGCCAAAGCATGACCAAGATCACCGGTACTCCCCGGGCGAAATCTGAATAAGCAATCGACAGACCCCGTAAAGGTTTAAGTACGGGTCCCGAAGTCATCCTCAAGGTGGCAACCGCCAGGGCGAGTAGCAGCACGATGGCCTCACAAACTAAGGAAAGCCAGAGGTTGAGCATGAAGCCCTTAGCCACTGAGAGCACGCCCTTGGTTGGGTCTCCCTTAAAGGCAATCCACATCTGGTGGAGATTCAAAAACCCATCACGGAAAGCTGCCGCCGAAGGGCTCGCGATGACGGCCACCACCAAAACGACGATGAGCACCGTCGAGATACTGCTCGCCACCGTTCCCCCACGGCCGCGAAGTCGTGGTCGAGAAGAGGCGTAGAGCGAAACAGGCAGCTCGCTCGAAGCGAGCCAATCAGCCCCCTGAGGCGCCATGAATCCTCGCCCTACCGGCTAGGGCTTCAACATGGGGACCGAGTTGTAGATCCCTAGGTACTGCTTGTTGAGTGCGGCAATCGTCCCGTCGGCCTGCAACTGATCGATGGCGAGGTTTACACAACTCTCGAGGGGGCTACCTTGGGCGAAAAGCAAACCAAAGTGCTCACCCGTAGAGGGGAATTGACCCACGAGTGCGCCATGCTTCACCTGTTGGGTGGCCATGTATTGAGCATCTGGCGTGTCCACCACAATGCCGTCAACCTGGTGAGTCTGTAGCGCACTCACTGCTTGGTCAAGGGTGTTATAGACACGCACAGCCTGAGTGGGCTGAATATTGCTGTTGATGTAAGCGAGTCCGGTGCTTCCTACCTGGTCACCGTAAAGGTAGGTCTTCAGGTCAGCAGGACTGTGGTGCTTCGTGATGGGGCTGCCGGCCAGCGCAACGATTGACTGCGTGGTGTCATAGTAACTCTTGGAGAAAGTAACCACCTTTGAACGCTCCGGCGTAACCGAAACCTCATTGATGTCAAAATCGAACTTCTTGGGACCTGGCGCATAGCTCGATGAGAAAGCCTCGGTAACCCAATTCACGTGGCTCTGATCAAAGCCCAGCGCACCGGCGACGGCGTAGGCAACGGCTGATTCGTATCCCCGACCATTACTCGGGCTGTTGTTCACAAACCAAGGCGTGTACACGGGGCTGTCGGTGGCTACCGTCAATACTCCCTTGTTGAGAACTTGGGCTTTCACTGAATTTTGGCAGGCAGCGAGCTCGCCGGTCGCGGCCGTGGTGGTGGTTGCCGGGAAACCAATAGTGGTGGTCGAAGTTTTTTGGGCTGAATTGCTCTTGGGGGAAGAGCAGGCGGCCGCGAGACTCAAGGTTCCGAGCAAGACAGCGGTAAGGGCAGAAATACGACGCATGAGGACTCCAGTGCAGGACGTGGGCTTAGGACCGAAACTCTACTGAATAGGTCGGAATTTCACAACCGGCTAGGCCTAGCTATTGCGCGAATGGGCCCGAGGGGTTCCAGCGGCGCTGAGATAGCCCCATAACGGCAATGCCACCAAGATCGCAAGGCCTAAAGGAAAGTAGGTGCTTCCTCTTTTCCCTGTTGCCGATGTGGCAGCCGCTTTTTCCTCGGCCTCCCGTCACGGCCTCACTGGTGTCCGTGAGTTCAATCTCACAGGAGCTAGCGCAGCCGGGTAGGGCTGGGGAGACTGCGAAGCTATTGGCCCAATAACTTACGGCCAACAATCTGTCTCATGATCTCATTGGTGCCGCCATAGATGCGGGTCACCCGCGCATCGGCGAATGCGCGAGCAATGGGGTACTCAGTCATGTAGCCATAGCCACCATGCAACTGAACACCGAGGTCCACGGCACGACCTTGGAGTTCTGTGCACCACATTTTGGCCATGGCAGCCTCTTCAGCGGTGAGATCGCCCTCATTCAGCGCTAGGACACAGCGATCAATGAAGGCCTGTGTGACCTCAACTTCAGTAAAGAGATCGGCAAGGCGAAATTGGGTGTTCTGGAAGGCCGCAACTTCTTTGCCAAAGGCATTGCGACTCTTCACATATTCGACCGTCAAATCAAGCGCACGACGGGCTGCAGCCAAGCCGGTGATGGCAATCGAAAGACGCTCTTGAGCAAGATTGCGCATCATGGAGACAAAGCCGGTTCCCTCTTCGCCAAGGAGGTTGGCAACCGGAACGTGCACATCAGTAAAGAACAACTCTGCTGTATCTTGCGCATGATTCCCGATCTTGTCGAGGTTGCGGCCACGTTCGAAACCTTCCATGCCTCGCTCAAGAATCAACAGCGATACGCCACGATGACGTTCTTTGGGGTCGGTCTTACAGGCCAAGAGCACCAGGTCAGCGTTAATGCCATTGGTGATGAAGGTTTTTGCTCCGTTGACCACGTAATGGTCGCCATCGAGGATTGCCGTGGTCTGGATGCCGGCAAGGTCTGATCCGCCACCAGGCTCGGTCATACCAATGGCGGTAATGAGCTCTCCGGACGCAATGCCGGGGAGCCAGCGTCCCTTTTGTTCTTCGTTGCAAAGTTCGAGGAAATAGGGAACGCAGATATCTACGTGCAAGGTGAGCCCAAGACCCACGGAACTCACATCAAGGTTCTGAATCTCTTCGGCAATGACCTGGCTGTAGCGAAAGTCTTGCTCTCCACCGCCACCGAATTCTTCGGGAATTGCGTAGCCGAGAAAACCGGCCTCGCCTGCCTGAGCAAAGAGCTTGCGATCAACAATCCCCTCGCGCTCCCAGGCTTCGTAGTTGGGAACTGCGTGCTTATTCAGAAACTGCCGAAAGGCGTCGCGGAAAAGGTCATGGTCTGATTCAAATATGGTTCGCTTCACCCAATTAACGGTAGCGCCTTGGAGGAACACTCCCTCCTTCAGTCTGGCCGTGAGCGAAACCTTGCCTGAACGTGAAGTGGAGGCCAGCGAATTGCCTGTGTCGCAGCTATCGAGAACATGGGCCCCAGCGCTGTGGGCTTCCAGCGCTGCATCATCCTTCCCGCGGAGTCCAGCAAAAGGACCGGGGATACAGCCCTCACCGTCCCGCCCGTGAGCAAAGGAATTACCGCTTCCTAGAGCTATGCCGGGATTTGGGCGAAGATGAAGCTATGAAACTTCGAATTTTTACTGAACCCCAACAAGGTGCGACCTATGACGACCTCCTAGCGGTCGCCATCTGCGCTGAGGAGGAAGGATTCGATGCCTTCTTTCGTTCCGACCACTACCTCAAGATGGGTGCCACCACTGGCCTCCCCGGTCCAACGGATGCATGGACGACGCTCGCTGGACTCGCCCGAGACACGAGCTCAATTCGCTTAGGGACCCTCGTCACCTCAGCCACCTTCAGGCATCCCGGCCCGCTCGCCGTCACCGTCGCCCAGGTGGACCACATGAGTGGTGGTCGCGTTGAACTCGGCATTGGTGCGGGCTGGTATGACGATGAGCACCGCGCTTACGCCATCCCCTTCCCTCCTCTTGGCGAGCGCTTTGAGCGCCTTGCTGAACAATTGGAAATCATCACGGGCCTCTGGGAAACAGCCCTCGGCGAGCTCTTTAGCTTCGAGGGGAAGCACTACCAGGCGCTCGAGAGTCCAGCGCTGCCAAAGCCAGTGCAAAGCCCTAGACCTCCAGTGATCGTGGGAGGAGCAGGACCCCAGCGCACCCCAGCCTTGGCGGCACGCTTCGCCAACGAGTTCAACACGCCATTTTTGTCTCCCGATGATGCTCGCGCCCAGTTCTCTCGGGTTTCACAAGCCTGTGAACGTATCGATCGCGACCCCTCAAGTATGACCATGAGTTCTGCGCTCATCGTCTGCTGTGGAGAGGATGAGGCCAGCGTTCAGCGGCGGGCTGAGGCAATCGGATGGTCGGTTGCCGATCTGCAAAAGTTTGGCGCCTGCGGAAGTCCTAGCCAGGTCGCTGAAGCCATTGCTTCGTGGCGCGACGCGGGAGCAGAACGCGCCTATCTCCAGATCCTCGACCTTTCCGATCTTGAGCATCTCCGCCTCATCAGCCAGGAAGTAGCCCCGCTACTTAGCTAAAGGATGAAGGAGCCCGTGGTGGGCATGAAGATTGTGAGAGGTGGCCCTCAGTAGCCAACTTGGCGCTGGCGCCAATTGGCTACAGATGAGGCTTAGGAAATGGACTAAACCCAAGAGGTAAAGGGAGGGCAATCATGGACCTAGAAATCTCAAGAAGCAACCTACGAGAACTGCGCAAAGAGGACAGGCCGAGGCTTGAACTCAAAGCTGGCCAAGCGCGCATGGAGCTTGAAGCCTTCGGTATTACCGCGAACAACATCACCTACGCCGTGATGGGTGACCTCATGCGTTATTGGGAGTTTTTCCCTCCCGCGCAAGATGCCGAGCACTGGGGCCGCGTCCCCGTCTGGGGTTTCGCCACCGCCGTGGAATCACAGTCATCCGAACTTCCTGAGGGAAGCAGGGTTTTTGGCTACTTCCCCATGGCCAGTGAACTCGTGGTCAGTGTAGGACGCGTTGATGAACAGGGTTTCACTGACATGACCGAGCACCGCTCAAGTCTCCCCACCGTCTACAACCGCTACGCATTCGTGGACGGTGACCCGGTATATCGCCCTGAGCGAGAAGGCGAAATCATCTTGCTTCGTCCCCTCTTTGTAACCTCCTTCACCATTGACGACTTCATCGCAGACAACGAGTTTTTCGGCGCAGCTACGATCGTGATTTCAAGCGCATCATCCAAGACTGCAATCGCGGCAGCCTTCTTGCTCGCCGAGCGTGACGGCATAGAAGTCGTGGGCTTGACCTCAGAGGCAAACCTTGAATTCACCTCCTCAGATCGGAAGAGCGTCGTGTAGGGAAAGAGTGTTCAGAGCCGTGT
>CAZTQJ010000097.1:0-5814 GCA_964615615.1 uncultured Acidimicrobiaceae bacterium | reverse complement strand
TCACGGCTCTGAACACTCTTTCCCTACACGACGCTCTTCCGATCTCTCAGTTCTCCTTGAATCTCTTGGACAGGTCGTGAGCCGAGAGGCGCTCATTGACCAGGTCTGGTGGGGACAAGACCTCACGGACACCAGAACGCTTGATACCCATCTCAAGCGGCTTCGCAAGAAAATTGAAAAAGACGCTGGTGATCCAAAGCATCTCATCACGGTGCGTGGCATTGGATTCCGCTTCGACATCTAGGGCGAGCAGGCTTCACAAAGGCTAGGTAACCTGAGGAGATGCTCACCGATGGACAGCGCGTAGAAGATTTCACTCTCTCCGATCAAGAGGGGAAGCAACGATCACTTTCAGAGTTCCTTGCCAAAGGACCCGTTGTCCTGTTCTTCTACCCCGCCGCAATGACCCCTGGCTGCACCAAGGAGAGTTGTCACTTCAGGGATTTGGGCGCTGAGTTCAATGCTCTGGGCGCGCAGCGCATAGGCATCAGTTTGGATTCGGTAGCGCGTCAAGCTGAATTCTCTAGCAAGCACAACTTTGACTACCCCTTGCTTTCCGACGCTGACGCCTCAGTCGCCAAGCAGTTTGGTGTCAAGCGCTCGATAGGTTTTCTCAAGACCCGCCGTGCCACCTTCGTGATCAATACCGATTCAACCATTGCCGCAGCCTTCAGTTCAGAAATGAATATGGATGTCCATGCCGATAAGGCGCTGGAAGTGCTCAAGGGACTGCCCAGCTAATTGTGCGTGTTTACGCTGTCAGTGGATCAGCTTCGGGTATCGGCAAAGCGACCGTTGAGCAGCTTCAATCTGAGGGGCACCGAGTCATCACCCTCGATATCCACCATGCCGATATCAGCGCCGATCTCTCAAAGCCCGAGGGTGTCAGCCTCGCGGTTGCAGGAATTGCCGAACACCTAGACGGCCCCCTTGATGGCCTCGTTACCTGCGCTGGTCTGGGTGGGAAACCCGATCGTTCTGGCTCCACCCTTACCGACCTGAACTACTTCGGCACGGTGGACCTCATCGAAGGTCTTTTTGAGCATTTTGGAGATCATGGAGCCTCGATCGTCGCAATCTCCTCAAACTCCGTAACCATCCAGCCCGGGTACTCCCTCGCGATCACCGAGGCTCTCCTCGAAGGAGATAGGCAGAAGGCGGCCGCGCTGGCAGATGCCGCGGGTTCTCTCGAGACCTATCCCGCAAGCAAATTAGCGATTGCTCGCTGGGTGCGCCGAAATGCCGTGCAGGAACGATTCACCACTCGAGGAATCCGCATCAACGCCATTGCGCCAGGCATGGTGGAGACCGCCATGGTTGCTGAATTGCGTGCCGATGAAACCGTCGGACCAATGATGGGAAGTCTGCCAATCCCTCTTGGTCGAGCGGGCAAAGCCTCCGAAATCGCGACGCTTATCTCTCTCTTACTGAGCGAGCGAGGCGGCTACTTTCTTGGATCAGTCATCCTGGTTGACGGAGGCACTGAGGCGCTCCTTCGGGCCGATGACTGGCCACAGCGCTGGACTTTTTAGCGCATCAAACGAGGTTTAAGCTTTGGGTAAGTAATAAGCGTTGCCAAGATCGCCGCCGAGAGCGAGGAGATCTTCAACGCGAGCTTCGTGGGTCGCTCCTCGCTGGAGTGCTTCGCTCATAGACCGCCGGTTGTTCTCGAAGACCAGATCCTCATCCTTGGCATCGGGATCGACCCAGACTGCAGCGATGATCGCCAGCCCATGGACTTGACTGTGGTCAATCGATCCTGCTTCAAGTGCATCTAAGACTCCGGCAGCGATACCCAACTGCGCGGCTCCCCAGGTGATCTTGCCGTGTAGAGAAGAGGCAATAGTTGCCTTATTCACAAAGAGGGTGAAGGGAAGCACGGGCACATTGGGCTTCGCCACAACCACAAAGCCTGCGTGACCCTCTCGGGGCGTGGCGAGTGCGGTCGCCCAAGCAGTGCCAACCGGCCCGAGGCGGTCGCCCAAGATGGTGTTCACATGGGCGGCTTCAGGCCCTGCTCCAACAAAGGATTCTCCCAGTTGCATCAGGCCGGCCAAAGTTCAGGGGGAGCGCCATAGGTCATGGTGCGACCGTAGCGAAGTTCGCGAAGGTGTTCCGAAGACTGTGTTCCAGGAACGGTGTCGTAAGCCAGAAGCCCAACGTGTCTCAGGCGTGGACCAGCAATAGGGCTCACCCGGTGGAGCGAATGACGACCTTCGAATACCAGGAGGGTTCCTGGGGTCATCTCCAGAACCTTGACATTCTCGCGCTGGCCAGCGAGGACTTCTGCCACCTCGTCGTAATGCTCATCACTTGCCGTACGAATTCTCGGCACCACCTCGAAGGCGCCACCACCTTCAGCACTCTGAATGGCCAGCGAGACCACAAAATCAGTCTGATCGAAATGCCACTGGAGTTGCTCGCCCTCAGCCATAACCGCAAGGTTGAGTGCCCCGCAGGGATCTGCGTAGCGGTAGAGGGCACCGCGATTCAGTATCGCGGAGATGAATTCGAGCACAAGGTCGGAGTCATAGAGCTGACGAAGTGGGGAAGAAAACGGGATGATGTCGTAAGCAACGGCGGAAACAGCAAAAGCCTCTCGGAAGCGTCGGGGATGGTCAGCCGCGAAAGTCTCGTCTGCTGGAGCCAGATAAGGACCACCAAGGCCTTGGGAATGATGTCCCCGAAGCGCAAGCTTGGCCGCATCTTCTACGAGGGCCTTCACTCCTTCAGGATGAATGAAGCCGGGCAGTTCTGCGGCACCACTGCTCAGTAATTGCTCGCGCGCTTGGGCTATTACCGCGATAGCTGTCTGATGCGAAAGGTCTTCAATGGGGTAGCGCTCAAGGTCAACAAGCGAAGAGGCGCTAAAGCCGGGCATAGCAAAAGCGTACAAGCAGACGCCAGCGCTTGGCATCCGTAGGCTGAAGCAATGCCCCGGCGGATTTTGCTTGATCTCAGCCCCATACGAGAGAGCAGACAGTTCAGACTCATCTTTGGTGGGCAATTGCTTTCCGGCTTTGGCAATCAGGCCACTGCCGTTGCCGTGCCCTTCCAAGTATTCCACCTCACCCACTCTTCACTTCAAGTTGGCTTGGTGAGCTTGGCTCAGTTTGTTCCCCTGGTCATCGGTTCCATTATCGGTGGCCCTGTCGGTGACGCCGTTGACAGACGAGCGCTTTTACTGTGGTCAAACCTTGCTGCCATGGTCTGCGGCCTCGGGCTAGTGATCAATGCCTTCTCGAGCAATCCCTCGCTTTGGGTTATCTACCTCACCAGTGCCGCCACCGCTGGCATCATTGGCTTTGCCGCTCCAGCTCGTAACGCGGTAGTTCCCCTTATCGTTTCTGAAGATCAACTCGTTGCGGCCTACAGCATCAACCAGATCACCATTCAGATCGCCACCATTGGTGGCCCCCTGATCGCCGGCAGCCTCATTGCCTTTCACGGTGTTGAGGCGGCATACCTCTTTGACATGCTGACTTTTGCGCTAGCCATGATCACCAGAATTGCCATGCAGCCCATTCCGCCAGATCCGCATGCAAAGCGCGCGGGATTCTCCTCCTTTGTTGAAGGTGCTCGCTATGTGGCCGCTCGACCCTTGCTCTATGGCATCTACCTCATAGACCTCAACGCCATGGTCTTGGGCATGCCTAGAGCGCTCTTCCCCGCCTTGGCACTCGGAACCTTTCATGGTGGAGCCATCACGCTGGGAGCCCTCTATGCCGCACCGGCAGTCGGGGCCGTGCTCGGCGCTTCCACTACGGGCTGGCTGCACCGGCTCAGGCGTCAAGGCCGAGCCGTTGTCTTGGCTGTGGTGGGCTGGGGCTTAGCCATTGCCCTAGTCGGCCTCAGTCATCTTCTCTGGCTGGCGCTGGTCATGCTGGCGATCGCTGGTCTCTGCGATGTGATTTCAGCGGTACTCCGTAACACCTTGCTGCAGAGCAGCATCACCGACGAATTTCGCTCGCGCATTTCGTCCTTTCAAATGGCTGTTGTCCAAGGCGGCCCAAGGCTTGGGGACCTCGAGGCTGGTGGCCTTGCTCAACTGTCTAGTCCTGCCTTTTCCGTAGTGAGTGGGGGTCTTGCCTGTGCTGCAGGCTCACTGCTGATTGCTTGGCTCATTCCTGCCCTCAGCAAACAGGAATTAGCTGTCGCGACGGATGGAAACAGCCTGTCCGGCTAATTGGCCACAGGCCGCATCGATCTCGCTTCCCCTCGTGGATCGAACGGTGACGTTCACCCCATAGGAAGCAAGTTCGTCACTAAATTTCGCCACCGTCGATGCAGAACTTCCTCGCACGGCATATCCCGGTGTGGGGTTTAAGGGAATCAGATTGACGTGGGCCCCGAGCGGTCTCGCATAGGCCGCCAATTCGGAAGCATCTCGGGCGCTGTCATTGACCCCATCGATGAGGGCCCACTCAAAGGTGATGCGCCGATGAGTGGCCTCAAGGTAATCGGCACAGGTCTTAGCCAGTTCGTCTAGGGGGTAACGGCGGTTGATGGGAACCAATTCACTGCGGAGCTCATCGCGTGCCGCGTGCAGCGAGACTGCAAGATTCACCGGAAGGTCTGCGCTAGCGAGTCTCCGGATGCCAGGAAGGAGCCCAACCGTCGAGACGGTGAGGTGCCGAGCAGAAAGACCGATCTTTCCGTGAATGATCTCAATGGCCGGCCAGAGCGCATCAAAGTTCGCAAGGGGCTCGCCCATGCCCATAAAGACCACGTTAGAAAGCCGTCGTGGTTGGGCCTCGCGAGCAGCACGCAGCACCTGCTCAACAATTTCGCTTGTGCTTAAGTGGCGCGAGAAGCCCGCCTGGCCCGTGGCGCAAAAAGAACAGTTCATGGCGCAGCCCGCTTGAGATGAGACACATACAGTGACCCTGTCCTCGTAGCGCATGAGCACCGTTTCCACCTGAGCGCCACCATCAAGATCGAAGAGCCATTTGGTGGTCTGCCCGTCATCAGCAACTCTGACCGCAGCTTCATGCAGTGTCTGAGGGAGGGCTGCTGCGATCCGATTCCGCAGGGCTCCGGGGAGCGTGAGGATCTCTTCAGGGCGCTTGAACTGGCGGTAGATTCCCTCTTCGAGTTGGGCCAGCCGATAGGCCGGTTCATCGTTGAAGACCTCGGCAATCACCGATGTGTAGTTGTCGGAGATTGCGGCCATAGCCCAAGGCTAGGGGGCTCAGGTTGGCCTATGGCGCCAGAGCAACTAGCGTCCCAGCGTCGGCTCCGAACGGTTCCGGCAGAAAGAGAAAGGTTTACCCCATGGAACTCAGCCACACTTCCGCCGTGGTTACCGGCGGTGCCTCTGGACTCGGAGAGGCCACTTCGCGGCTACTCGCCGAGCGTGGTGCCGATGTCATCATCGCTGACCTCAACGCCGAGAAGGGCGAGGCGCTTGCCAAGGAAATTGGCGGCACCTTCATGATTTGCGACGTTACGAACACCGAGCAGGTCATCGCCACGGTCGAGGCCGCAATGGCTAAGGCCCCACTCAAGAGCGTGGTCAACTGCGCTGGCGTTGGTTGGGCAACTCGCACCATCGGCAAAGACGGTGCCTACGACTCAGCTCACGACCTTGATGTTTACCGCAAGGTCATTGAGATCAACCTTGTCGGCACCTTCAATGTCTGCCGAATTGCAGCAACCGCGATGAGCCGCAACGAGCCCGACGAGTTCGGTGAGCGTGGCGCAATCGTGAACACCGCTTCGGTGGCCGCTGAAGACGGACAGATTGGCCAGGTCGCTTACTCCTCCTCAGATCGGAAGAGCGTCGTGTAGGGAAAGAGTGTTCAGAGCCGTGTA
>CAZTQJ010000096.1:0-5911 GCA_964615615.1 uncultured Acidimicrobiaceae bacterium | reverse complement strand
CTCTTCCGATCTGTGAAGTCAATGCCGTTGGGATCACGTCGGCGGCGCAGTTGAGGAAGTAGCTCTGCTCCTCGCACAATGGGCCCCGCTACTAGGTGAGGGAAGAAGGCCAGGTAGACCGCGAGGTCGATGGGACTCGCTGGAAGCAGCGAGCCTCGCGAGACATCAATGACGTAGGAAATCGCCATGAAGGTAAAGAAGGAAATAGCGATGGGCAGCGTGGGTTGGATGAGCGGCGCGATTTGGCCGAGGCCCATGGACTGCGCGAGGTTGTCGAGATTAACCGCGAAGAAGCCGTAGTACTTGAAGTAGGCCAGGACGGCTAGCAGCGCGCCCACCGAAAGCCACAGTGAGGCGCGCTTGAGACGCGGCTGATCCGCGTAGCGGTAGACCGCGCTGGCACCCAGGTGGGCAATGCCGGTGGCCAAGAGCAAGAGGCCGACAAAGCGCCATTGCCACCAGGCATAAAAGACATAGCTCGAGGCAAGCGTGAAGAGTTTCCAAGGGCTGGGGCGAGCCGACAGCAGCCAACTCCCCGTAAAAACCACCGCAAAGAAGATGGCAAAGTCGATGGTGGGGAACAGCATGGTGAGCGTGACGAGCCTATGACGCAAGAGCGCGGGCTTGGCGTACCCCAAGCCCACTCAGCAGTGAAGCCGGAGAACGCCTAAGCGCTCTCCGGCTTCAGCCAGAATTCCTGAGCTCTGCTTAACGGGCCTTGAGGGCTTCAATCAGTGCGGGCAGGACCTTGTGCACGTCTCCGACAATGCCGAGATCGGCAACGCCAAAGATGGGCGCATCTTGGTCCTTGTTGATGGCCACGATGTTCTTGGAACCCTTCATACCCACGAGGTGCTGCGTAGCACCCGAGATACCACAGGCCAGATAAATGGTGGGCTTAACCGTCTTACCGGTCTGGCCAACCTGGTGGCTGTAGGGAACCCAACCGGCGTCCACGATGGCGCGAGAAGCACCTGCGGCACCGTTGAGCAACTTGGCCAGCTCTTCAATGAGTGCATAGTTGCTCTGCTCACCAAGTCCACGGCCACCCGAAACCACCACGGCGGCTTCATCGAGCTTGGGACCATCTGCGGCTTCAACGTGACGGGCAATCACCTTGGCTGAGCCAGTGGCGCCAACGTCAGGCAGTGAAGCCGACACGACCTCTGCAGCTGGGCCACCTGCGGACTCAGCAGCAAAAGACTTGGCACGAATCACGAAAAGCCCTGGTCCTTGGCCAGTGAACTTTGCGCGGACAATCTGCGCACCACCGAAAACGGGGTGCTCGGTCTCGAGTCCGCCATTGTCGTTGAGTCCCGTGATGTTCGTGAGTACGGGAAGGTTGCAGCGAGCCGAGAGACGACCCGCGATGTCACGACCGTCGTAGGAGGTCGGGATCAAAATGGCGTCTGGTGCACCGGCGCTCTCCATGAGGGCCTGAATGCCAGCGGCAATTACCGCGCCGGGGAGCTGGTCGCCAATGGAACCAAGGTCAAAGACTTTGGAAGCGCCATACTCGCCAATGGTGGCCGCTGCGCTAGCAACGTTCTCTCCCCAAGCGATTGCCTCAACGCTGCTCGACAGTGAGCGTGCGTGTGTCAGCAGTTCAAGGGAGATGGGAGTGGGCCCATGCTCGCCAAATTCGGTTACAACCCAGATCTTAGAAACACCCATGGTGATTCTCCTTTTCGCTCTCTACCTAAAGGACTTTGATGGATTCAAGGAAGGCGATGACGCGCTGGGCACCATCTCCCTCATCTACGACTATCTCGCCAGACTCGCGGGCTTCAGCTTCGTCAACGGCCGTGATCTGCTGGCCGCCTCCGGCTGCGCCAACGGCGCTGGCTTCGAGGCCGAGGTCAGCAAGCGTCAGTGCGTCGACTGGCTTGGACTTGGCGGCCATGATGCCCTTGAAGGAGGGGTAACGAGGCTCAACCACACCTGCGGTGACCGTGACCACTGCAGGAAGGGCACAGGTGACTTCGTCGTAACCAGACTCGGTCTGACGGTCAACCTTGACGTTTGAACCATCGATGGAGATCTTCTTGGCGAAGGTGATCGAAGGCATGCCGAGAAGTTCTGCGACCTGCACGGGAGTGGTTCCGGTGTAGCCGTCCGAGGATTCGGTGGCGGCCAGCACGAGGTCTGGGTTGGCGCGCTTGATAGCGGCGGCGAGCACCTTGGCAGTACCGAGGGCATCACTGCCCTTCAGTGCATCGTCAGAAATCAAGATGGCCTTGGCCGCTCCCATGGCGAGTGCGGTGCGCAGACCCGAGGTCTCTCCGCCAGGAGCCATGGACACGAGGGTCACTTCTCCTCCGCCGGCCTGCTCGCAGAGCTGGAGGGCCATCTCAACGCCGTAGGCGTCGGAGTCATCCAGGATCAACTTGCCGCTCCTATCGAGCGTGTGGGTACCGGCTTCAAGCGCACCAGGCGCTGCCGGGTCGGGAATCTGTTTCACACAGACAACTACGTTCATCGCATCAGTCTCTCGCCTGTAGCCCCCACTGCCATTAGCTGAGGCTCCGGCGGGGCTTAGGAGCCAGGAACCTCGGAAGACAACTTAGCGAGGATTTCGCGTGCTTCAGCCGGGGTGTCGGTAATGACGCCATCGACCCCCCAGTTCACCATGTTGGCAATGTCCCCGGGACCGTTCACCGTCCAGGTATTGAGGGCCAGGCCCTGAGCATGAACTGCGTCCACACGCTCAGGCTTGAGGTCAAGCACGAAGGGGTGAAAAGCCACACAGGCCAAGGCCACGGCGAGCTCAAGGCCAACTTCAAAGGGCTGGCTGAGGTCAAGGAGGAGGGCGGTCGGAAGGGAGGGATCGAGGCCGCGAACGCGCTCGAGTACCTGAGGATTAAACGAAGAAATCAGTGATTTTGCTGCCCATCCGCCACCGACGATGGCGTCCACCACCGCATGCTCCAGTTTTCCGCTGGGGTCATAGCCAGGCTCCTTGGGGTCATTCTTGATCTCCACATTGACGATGAGGCCATCAAGGATCTCCATGGCATCCTCGAAACGACACAGCGAGGGCGGAAGATCAGCAAGGTTCAAGTCAGCAAAGGGCTTAAAGCCTTCGATCTGGGCATCATGGTGACAAATGAGGGCCCCATCCTTGGTGGCCCTTACGTCAAGCTCGACGCCATCTATGCCTAGCGCCACAGCGGCAGCAAAGGCTTGGGCGGAATTATCTGGCGCAGTGTAGGTAACGCCACGGTGGGCAAAAATCTTTGACATGCTTCCCCGTCCCAAAAGCCCTAAAAAATTAGGGTTTTCGACTCTGGAAAGCCAATGTAGCAAATTTGCCCCTTGTATTGGCCTTTTCGCTCCGATAAGTTCTCCCTTCCCGAGAGGGCGCCGCAGCGGTCAGCAAATCTCTGACTCAAACGGTGTGTATAGCTAAGACCCCCCCCTGAAAGTGAGTACCCACATGTCCCTCGTTTGGAACCGCACCGTTGACTGGGATGCCGAAGACTGGCGCGATGACGCCGCTTGTCGGCAGACCGAAGCAGAGCTCTTCTTCCCCGTTGGAACCACCGGAGAAGCCCTCGACCAGATTGACGCCGCCAAGCGTGTGTGTGGATCTTGTGACTCCGTAGACCCCTGCTTAGAGTTCGCCCTGGCGACCAATCAGGAGTCTGGTGTTTGGGGCGGAACCAGTGAGGACGAGCGCCGCAAGCTGCGCAAGTCTTGGCTGGCTGCGCGTCGTCGCAACGCCTGAGCCACTTCCCTGGCTGCTTGCAGCTCGAGCTGCTTAGTCCGTTAATCTCCTCGGGACTTCGAGGATGACCTGCACCCCTCCTCCATCCGAGGAGAGGCCATTGGTCATGGAGATTTCTCCACCCAATTGAGAACGCACTAAGTCACGCACAATAGAAAGTCCGAGCGATCCCGTGTCTTCGATTGAGAAATCGTCGGGGAGTCCACTGCCGTTATCTCTGATCTCCACGTAGACCGTCTTGTCGTCATGGTCGAGGGTGACCTTGATCACTCGCGCAGTCGCTCGAGACCCAGAGTCGATGAAGGCGTGCTCAACAGCGTTCTGGAGCAACTCAGCCATGATGACGGCGAGCGGCGTAGCGACTTCAGCACCAATCTCTCCGATAGAGCCCTCTTCGCTGATAGTGACCTCGAGGTCACCGACTACGGAATCCTCAGCCATGTGAATCAGGGTTCCGACAATGGAGTCGAAGGGGATCTGATCCGAGGGATCGCGAGACAGCACCTCATGCACCAAGGCAATGGAACGCACCCGCCTCTCGGCTTCACCGAGGGCCTTACGTGCCGAATCCTCCGGGCTGCGCCTTCCTTGAAGCGCCAGCAGTGAGGAGATGGTCTGGAGATTGTTCTTCACCCGATGGTGCACCTCGCGAATAGCGGCATCCTTCGAGAGCACGATGCGGTCCATGCGACGCAGGTCCGTCACATCGCGGATCAGTACCACGGCACCGGTGACTTCGGTCTCGTCGAGCAGCGGAAGGGCGTAAACCAAGATGGCCGCGTCCGTGCCGCGTTCCACCTCTTCAAGAATGAAGCCCTTGTCCTGCAAGAGCCGATCGAGGGTGTCGCCTCGCAGGCCAATCTCGCTCACCTTGCGACCTTCGGGCGGCGCATAGAAGCCAACACGGTGCAAGGCATTGACGGCATTCGGGCTTGCGAACTCCACGCGGCCCTCACTGTCGAGAACAATGAGGCCGTCTCCCACTCTGGGTGTGCCGCGAGCGCCAATGACGTCATTGGGGAAGGGGAAAGAACTTTGCGCCACCATCAACGCCAAGCGCGAGTACACGTCGGTGTACATGCGCTCATAGAGCGTGGCGGGCCCACGCAGTGGTCCACGCACGCTCACGATGGCCCCAATACGACGACCCTCAAAGGCCACGGGGATGTTCTCTATGGGAACTTCTTCACCAATCTCGGGGTGATAGGCAAGGCCCTCGATTAGGCGGCCACTGCGAATAGTTTCGGCGGCTAGAGCCCAGTCCTTCGCAGCCACCGTTTGCCCAACGAGGTCTTGAACTATCAAGGTCGCACGATTATTTGGGCGCACCTGACCGAGCACTACCAAACTCGAAAACTCCTCTTCCCCTTCACGCGTGGCCACGGGAATAATGAGCAAGAGGTCAGAAAAGGAGAGGTCAGCTAGCAGTGACCAGGAGCCAAGCAGTCGCTGGAGGTGGTTGGATTCCTCTGGGCTGAGCGAAGTCCGCAGTTCTGCGAGCTCGCCTGGAGTAGCCACTTAGTGCGCTTCCTCGATGGCTAGGGCGTGGCCTTTGCGCTCGGAAAAGCGCACCAACTGGTCCACGCCCTGGCTGAGCAGCAAACTGCGCATCTCGGGGACATGATCGGCAACCTGATCAACGCGATGCGCATCAGAGGCGGTGGTGAACTGGACGCCTCTCGCTACAAATCGCTCGAGTAGTCCCAAGGCTGGGTACTGCTCCCCCACTGGCTTGCGCCAACCCGCCGAAGAAAGTTCAACCACGGAAGCATGCTTGGCTGCCGCTTCAGCAATGCGATCCCACCACTCCTGCGGGGCATCAGGTTGGTGGCCGGCGACCTTGATGAGGTCGGGGTGAGCAAGCACATCACAAGACTTTGTAGCGGCCAGTTCTTCCATGGCCCGGGTGTAGTCCTCGAAACAATGATCGATACTGCGTGCTCCCCATTGGGCCTGGCTCGCGGGGTCAGCGAGATCGTCAAAGCGCCAGCTCCCTAACCAATGCACCGAACCGAGGAGGACATCGAAGGGGAACTGACCGAGCAGCTCACCGATCTTGTCCATGCGACCGGGGCAGTAGTCGACCTCCATGCCCATCACCACGGGGAGACCAGCGGCCTTCGCTTCAAGGCAGAGATCGACGTAGGCAGCGAGGTCGGCGTGGGCGTGATGATCAAGATCGGA
>CAZTQJ010000095.1:0-5941 GCA_964615615.1 uncultured Acidimicrobiaceae bacterium | reverse complement strand
GCAGGCATTACCCGCAGATCGCCCGGCCGAACGCGTATGCCGCCGTTGAGGTAGTGCGCAAGGGCAGAGATAAAGAGCACACCCAGGAGTGAGAGAAAGGTCCAACGAATGCAGAACTGAAGAAAGGGGAGACGGAAAATGTAAAAGCCCACATCGCGACGGAACTGCGGATCAGCAATGCCGAAGTTCCTCGCGTGGCTGAAAAGCACCCAGTTTTGCCATTGACCGATAGTCCCTGAGGCGGCGAGCAGGCCAAGGACCACACTGACGACGGAATAAATCCTGCCGGCGATGGGATGCACGACTTCTTGGAACTTCGAGACCAATTCATCGTCAGCAAAGCTGACGGGTTCTTTAATGCCAAGGCGATCACAGATCAGGAGATTGATGAAGAGCGCTAGGGCAAATGCAGCGCCAAAGGATGCGAAGAGGCCAATCTTCGTAGCCAGGAGTTGCCACCAGACGCTGTGGTACCCCTCTGAGGAGAACCACATCGAATCAGTCCAGATCGTGGCCAAGCTCTTGAGCGAGAACAGGAGCACAATGCCAATTGCGAGTACGGCAATTACCAAAGGGCGTCGGCTACGGCTCGAGCGAGGCAATGGCGTAAGGGATCCCTCGGTTTTCACGACCCGCTCAGCCTAGGGTGCCTCATCAAGCTTTAGGTGGCGGGGATCACGAGGCAGCGACAACCCGGGTGAACTGGGCCATAGGCGTGTCCCGAAGGGAAGTTTGAGCCAGCCGCAACAGGGCCACTCTTGGCATTGGTCGCACAGCCTTCGCAACCTTCCACCGCGATAAGCCAAGTGAGCAAGGAGCCAGAGGACGCTGATGCAACCCCGGCGCCAAAGGCTCCAA
Organism: uncultured Acidimicrobiaceae bacterium; assembly: GCA_964615615.1. GTDB lineage: Bacteria > Actinomycetota > Acidimicrobiia > Acidimicrobiales > RAAP-2 > CAZTQJ01. Next base: position 5,083 of record CAZTQJ010000095.1, on the reverse strand, counting down.
CGACGCCGTCACTGACGAACTCTTCAACCCGGGCACCGCGCCAAGGCCTATAGGCAGCCTGAACCACGTCCGCGGCATCCGCATCATTTTCAGCGGTGAGCCTCCGACGAATATCGGCGGTCAAGCTTCGAGCCAGGGCGTCGGCCAGACCGGCAATTTCCTGGGCTGATGGGGGCTGACCCTTGCTCCCGTGCTCTGCGGCAAAGTCAGCACCACAGCGTGCTGCTTCGGCGAGGGCATCGGCAAAAGCATTCGCATAACGGTGATTATGCAACTCTTCGGGCTCCAGGATGTTCTCGCTCCACACGCCCTTGGCCTTGCGCAATTGAACGAGCACCTGACCCTGATCATCTTGCAGCACGCGCTTGACCTTGCGGGCCAGATTCCCCGTCACCGAGGCAAGCAGTTCATCACGGCGGGCGGCAGCGAGTTCAGGAGCACCGCTGGGAAAGGCTGCTACCTGCTTGGGTTCAGGTTTTTCGATGCTCGCAGCATCACTGCGCACTGACTCACGAATCTTTGCAAAGAGTTCATCAACTGATGGTTGTCCATCTTCGGTCTCGGCCTCAGGCTGGCTAGGAAGGCTTGAAACCGCTTCGGTAGGGTTATCAGTTGATTTGCTAGCACTCTTGCTTGATTCGCCAGTAGGCGAAGGAGTGCTGCTGACTTCGGCCTCTTCAAAGGTGCGCTCAGAACGCTCAACAACTTCTTCTTCGTCTAGGGGCGGTGGTACGGGAGAGCGGCGAATGACTTCTTGTGCAGCGCGACGGGCTGCGTCATCTGAACCAGCCAGATTGCCCAGCACGTCATGTACGGACTGTTGCAGATCATTAACCGCCCGCTGAATCTCATCACGAGCGGCGCGCATCTGCTCAATCTGGAGGTGGATGCCCTTGCGCTTCTCCCCCATGTCCGCCAGAACCTTCCGACGAATTTCGCGAGCTTCTGCCACGATCCCTCGGCCTTGATCGCGAGCACTATTGACGAGCATCTCGCCGTTTGCATGAGCTACTTCGCGAGCCTTCTCTGCAGCAATTTGCGATTCTTCAAGCACGGCCTTGGCTTCGAGTTCGGCTTCAGCGACCTTCGAGGTGGCACGCTCTTCAATGTCCGCGGCAAAAATTGCAACCCGCTCATGAGCGGCGGCCACAATCTGTGCGGCTTGAGCTTCAGCAGTGGCAACTAATGCCGCAGCTTCATCGTGTGCGCGGCGAACGAGTGCGGCGGAATGTGACCCCACTCTTGCCACGAGGTCATCATCATCAAGCGCAGCCGTGGATGATGCTGCGGCACGAGGAAGCGGGGAGGCGGACTTGGCTTCACCTAATTGACGGCGCAGCTCAAGTTCACGACTGCGCAGTTCTCGAAGTTCTCGGTCAAGGTCACCGATAAGGCGACGGACCTGATCGGGGTCATAACCGCGGCGAACCAGGGCAAGGTTCGCCGTTGAAGGAGAGTTTGCGGGATTGCGGTCGAGGAAACCCTCGTTTCGGCCAGTGCTCATCGGCTCCACACTACGCAACAGCCCTCACCCATGCGGGGGACAGGGATAAAGGCTTGGTGGCATGGAGGGCTAGGAGGGCCTGACGCAGGGAGCTGACCTCGACAATGCGCAGATTCGAACCTGCCCCAAGCCTCGCCGCGCTGGCCTCTCCCTTGGGCACCAGAAAGATCCGAGAACCCGCTTGGCCGACGACTACGGCCTTTTGGCGCACAGCACCCACATCCCCAACCCGACCCGAGACTGCCATGGTCCCGGTGGCGGCCACCGTCGAAGCGTGGGTCACTGCTCCGCCGCTGAGCTCATCAAGGATCTGCAAGGTCATCGCCAGACCGGCTGATGGTCCTCCGATGAGCGCAGTGTTGATCTCCACCCTTATCGGCCAGCGGTAGGAAATCGCATTGCTTACCGAAACTCCTAGCGCAGCGCGCTGTGGCCCAGAGACGCCGGGGCACAGAGAACGACCACTAGGCGAAGCAGGCTCACCCAGGGTGACCGACACGGGCTTTGCTGAGCCGTAGCTGAGGGCACCGACGTCAGAAAACTTCGCTTTGCGAACCATGAGCTTCACTGCGGTGCCTGGAGAAGCATGGTGGATGACGCGAATCAGGCCACAGGAGCTGTTCACTCGCTGTTCATTGGCGGACACCACAACATCGCCAACATGGAGAAGTCCCTGAGCCGTGCCGCTCTTGCTGAGTGCATCGATGCGAGCTCCGACGACCTTGGCGTCAAAGCTGAGTTTCAGCTCAGAAAAGGCTGCAGCGCGAGCCGCATTTTTTGAATCAGCCATTTGGAGATAGCCCTGGGCAATGAGTTGCTCTTCATCACCGCTAGGCCCAAGCAGCGCTTCGCTGGGAACAAACTCTGCATTGCTGTTCGTGTGGAAGTACAGCCACTGATCAAGATTGAGTGGCGAGAGCAACACATCAGCCATGAGGACTTGTCCGTGATGCTTATTCGTCGGCGTTTTGAGCTGGCCTGGAGCACTGATGTGCACCATTGGCCCTACGGCTGAGGCACTCCCTGGGGTGATGGCATAGCTATGCATGGGCACGAACCAGCCCACGACAAGGACGAGAGCCAAAAGGATGGCCCCCTTCAGCCAGGGTCGCAATCGACTCCGCTTAAGACCAAGGTCATCCGCACTTTGCGCGGATGTGGATGCAGAGGAGGGCTGAGGAGGGATACTGGACACCATGGTCGATCCTGACAGGTCAGCAAGCCCCTCGCGAGACAATGCGCTCGCCGAGCGCAGGATAGGCATCATCCTCGCTGGCCACCGAGGTGATCTGGACCTCGCCGCAGAAGGTCTTAGCGACTCTGATCCCAGTATTCGTGCTGCGGCGCTTGGAGCTGTGGCGAGAGCTGGAGGCTGGACGCAGGACTTGGCGCGGAAGGCAATGAGCGATGCTGATGTCTTGGTGAGAACACGGACTTACGAGTTGATCAGCTCCGCCGAGGGCCTCAAGGAATTGCTGTGCGCTGGGCTGAGCGATGAGGACCCACTTGCGGTGGTGGCCTGTTGCGCAGCCCTTGGGAGACTGGGGATCAAGGAAGCAGTGGCTCAGCTCGCAGGCTTGGCGGGCGAGCATCCCGATCTGCGCTGCCAAGAAGCTGCTGTCGCAGCCCTCGGTGAGATTGGAGATCCTGCAGGCTTAGCCGCAGTCCTTGAGGCCACCAAGGCAAAACCAGCGGTTCGGCGCCGGGCAGCCGTTGCACTCGCAGGATTTGAAGGCAAGGTTGTTGAAGATGCCCTGGATCAGCTCGCCGAAGATCGCGACTGGCAGGTCCGTGACGTGGTCACCAGACTTCGTCGCGACCCCATCACCTAAGACTGACTGACTTGGCTCACGCGCCAAGCGAATGTAACTAAAGCTGCTTGAAGATGGCCTTCAAGGAGGACAGAGAACCCAAACAGTTCCCCGCACCGGTGATGGAGGTCAATTCAGGGTCTGGATATTCGACCACGGAAACTTCAGTGGCAGTTGCAATCATTTCTCCTATGCCATGAAGTTTCGCCGCCCCGCCAAAGAGATGGATCCCGCCATCGATGGCATCTTGCGCGAGTTCTGGCGGCGCAAGGGCCAGCGCTTTCGCAACCACTGCCACGATTGATTGGCGTATTTCCGCAATCGCAACTTCAATCTGTGCACCAGAAATCAGCACTGAGGCGGGTTCCCCAGTTGCTCCCTCACGACCCATGACCTCGAGCGTCCGTTTTGGGTCTTCGAGCATCTGCGGCAGCGATCGCTTAATTTCTTCCGCCGACCTATCCCCCACCACTACCCCCGCCCCACTGCGTAAGGCCGCGGCAATTGCGGCGTTGATGTCCTCACCGCCAAGACGAATGGCCTCTCTGGAGACCACAGCGCCAAGAGAAATCATGGCGGCTTCGGTGGTGCCAGCGCCGAGCGAAACCACCACCGAGCCGGTCGGCTCCTGGATAGGAAGGTCGAGTCCTATGGCTCCGGCAAGAGATTGTTCAATCTCCTCAACATGGCTGGCGCCCGCTTCGCGGGCCACATCCATCATGGCCCGACGCTCCACTGAGCTTGCCACCGCCGAAGACAGCACTAAGACGCGAGCACGGGAGAGCCTGTTAACTCCTATGCGTTTGAAGGCTGCAGTGACTAACTTCACCGCCATAGCGAAATCGGTGATGCTTCCGTGGCGAATAGGTCTTTGCAGTCTCACTGATCCAGCGGAATGGCCAATAAGTGGCAGCGCTGCGAAACCAAGATCAATAACCTTGCCAGTGGTGTCATCAAGGGCTAAAACACTGGGCTCATGAAATACCAGTCCGGAATCTCGCTCAAAGATCTGCAGGGAGGAAGTCCCGAGGTCGATGGCGATGTCACGAGGCACGGGGCCAACCTAGTTACTCTGAGCAAGCTTCCTCTCCGACCCCTCATCTTCCCGTCCTTTAGGTAGGTTGGCTCTCAGTATGGCGACAACAAAGCCCCCTGGTGAGGGTCACGATGAGGAAGCTGGACATCGTGGCTGGATTTCGCCTGGAGAGCGCGGGTGGATACATCCATCAGAACTCCCCGGCGAGCTCGTGGGCACGAGGCGCCGAGCAACCCGGGCAAGGCGCCTCAGTGCTATCTGCCTCCTGGTACTGGCGACTGCGCTTGCCGTTAGCGGCTTCACGATGCTCAGCAAGCCCGCACCGCTTCCCTCAAGCGCACAACTCGCCAAGATCCGACCCAGCATTGCTCAACTCAGCATCCAAGAAGGAGGCCATCACCAGAACATGCTGGGCATCATTAGCAATCATGGCTGGTCGGTGGCCGTGGCAGGACTCAGCCCAGACGCAGAGCTCAGACTCGTCAGGGTCGCAGGCCAAGTCATAGGAAGCAGCGCATGGGTCGTGGACCCAGTACTGGGCGTTGGCACCGCTCGCCTATCTCGACGCATGAGGGTCACAAAACTCGCTCGGGCACTCGACCTCCCCCGAGGGAGCAAGCTCGATGGTATCGCTGTGGACACCGGTGGTAGAGAGATCTGTGGTGTCGCCACCATCAGCGCTAGTGGTGGCCAATGGCAGGCCTCAGGAACTCGTTGGAGCGACTGGCAGGC
>CAZTQJ010000094.1:0-5969 GCA_964615615.1 uncultured Acidimicrobiaceae bacterium | reverse complement strand
GACGCCTGCCAAGCCAACGGGCTCTTCGCCTACTACGGACCTTTTGGTGACATCGCTGATGTCGTTGCCTGCGAGGATCAATTCCGTAATGCCTACCTGCTTGGCTGTGTGGGGGCCTGGTCGCTTCACCCCGCCCAGATTGATATTGCTCGACGCGTCTTTTCGCCGAGCATCGACGATGTGCGCCACGCCAGGCGCGTTATTGCGGCCATGGGTGATGGAACCGGTGCGGTCATGCTGGACGGCAAGATGGAAGATGATGCTTCGGTGAAGCAATGTCGCGTGATGGTGGAGTTGGCAGCTCAACTTGCCGAGCGGGACCCCGAGCTTGCTGAACTTTACGCAACGATCACCTTGGAGGACTGAGATGGCTAAAGCAGATCTTCGACCACGGCGCAGTGTGCTCTACATGCCTGCGGCCAATGAACGAGCTCTTGAAAAGGCGAAGGACATCGCTGCTGATGCGCTGATTTTCGATCTTGAGGATGCCGTGGCACCTGATGCCAAAGCGGAAGCCCGTGAGCGAGCCTGCGCAATGTTTGCTGCTGGTGGTTATGGGAATCGCGAGATCACCATACGAGCCAATGGCATCGGCACCCCCTGGCACGACGACGATATTGCCGCTATTGCAGCAGTTGGCCCCGACGCCGTGGTTGTTCCCAAGGTGAACTCAGTCAAGGATGTTCTTGCCATCGAGGCCAGCCTGGAGCGCCACGGTGCACCGGATCGCACGCGGATTTGGGCCATGCTCGAGACGCCCGTGGCCATGCTGCATGCGGGTGATATTTGTGCCGCATCGGAGCGGCTCAATGTGTTGGTCATGGGGACCAACGACTTGGCAAAGGAACTCCATGCCCAAAGAGTTCCTGACCGTCAGCCCCTCATGGGCGGCCTTTATCTCAGTCTCTTAGCTGCGCGAGCAGCTGACAAGGTGATTCTTGATGGCGTCTTTAACGACATCAAGGACGAGGCAGGACTTCTTAGCGAATGTCGCCAAGGTCGCCAGATGGGATTCGATGGCAAGACGCTGATTCACCCGAGTCAAGTTGGCCCCTGCAATGAGGCCTTTTCACCTGAAGCGGGAGAGGTGGAACTCGCTGGTCGAATTATCGCTGCCTTTGAGGAAGCCGAGCGCGAGGGTCGAGGAGTGGTGACGGTTGACGGCCGGATGATTGAGAACCTTCACGTCGACGAGGCGCGCCGCGTGCTGGCCATTCAGGCAGCAATAATCTCAGCCAACTCCTAGCCTGTAACTCTCTCCCCGGTCTATCGCGAGCTTCGCGAAGAGCGGCGAGCCAGCAGCATGAGGCCAAGTCCTCCAGCGAGGGCAAGGATGCCGACGATGCCTAGCGGGACTGCCAAGCTGCTGCCGGTTGTGGCGAGGGCTGGCGCTGCTGCGGCCGTGGTGATCAGGCTGGGTTCAGAAATCTGACTCACGGTGCTGTCATCTTTATTGGTAACCCAGGCACTTGCGTTGGCGACCGCAACGGCACTTGGACCAGCACCTACGGAGTAGGTGGCTACCACTGTCCCCGTTGCAGCGTCGATCTCACTGACCGTGTTGTTATCGCTGTTCACGACCCATACCTCGCCAGCGCCACAGGCAATGTCTTTCGGAGTTGCACCAACGGTGATCGTATCCACGAGGCTTCCATCCGAAGCATTGAGCTGGGTCACCGTGCCGTCGTTTTCGTTGGCGATCCAGAGGTTGTTCCCGTCTGTGCAGATACCGTCAGGCCCGCTTCCGACTGGGGAGCTGCTCACTACCGCGTCGCTGATTTTGTTGATCAGTGCGACCTTTCCAGAACTGGCAAGAGTCACCGCGAGATTATCTCCAGCCAGCACCATCTCATCTGGTGCAGAAGCGGGATCGAGGGCGATGGTGCTGAGCACGTTGCCCGTAGCAGCATCAATCTTGGTGATGCTGTCGTCACCAGAGTTAGCCACCCAGACGAAAGTACCGTCAGAGGTGACGCCGTCAGCACTATTACCGACTGGGATCGTCTTGATTACGGTTCCCGCGACGGGGTCAATTTCGGCGACAACCGCGCTTCCATAAAAGGTGAGCCAGAGATGACTGTCATCGACAGCGATATCGTCGGGCTGGCTGCCATCACTATTGGCGATGGTGATGGTCTTGAGGATCTCACCGGTCGTGGCATCCATTTCCTGCACGGTGTTGTCACCGGTGTTGGCGATCCACAGGTTGTTGCCCGAAGCCTCGATGTCGTTGGGGTTCGTTCCTATCTTCAGCGTGTTGATGACGCTTTTGGTAGCTCCCGCAGGAGCGCTACTGACTACCGCGGAGGTCATCGAGAAGAGGCAAGCAATCAGGGGAGCGGAGGCGATGCGGATAATTCGGCTGTGCTTGAGCATAGGGTTCTCCTAGAAGTTTTTTAGTTCAACGGATAATTTACGCAGCAAGTGTCATCTGCATACTGCATGCAACGAAACCCCCGGAATATCCGGAGGTTTCGCTAAATCGTGGAGGTGGCGGGAATCGAACCCGCGTCCTTCAGTCCCTCAATGAGTCTTCTCCGAGCGCAGCCGACGTGAAATTGTCGGGATGCGGTAGACCATCGGCGGCTCGCCCGTATCCGTATTCGGCTTTGGTTTCCCTAGTTGCTCACCGAAGAGGCAGCCAGGTAAGTCCCGCTAAATGGTGCCCGTAACCAACCCGCAGGACTGGGGCTGGATGGACATCGCTACCTAGGCAGCGAGCGCAAGCTGAGGCTTGGCGTTTATTGTTTTTTCCGGCTCTTTAACGTGGTTCCGGAGACCACGGCTCGCTTCTCTCACTTCGTCAACCAAAGTCGAAGCCTGTCACCCCCAAAATGACCTTACGGAGTATTTCCCCGCAACTCCCACTGTAGTCCTTGCCTGCTTCAGTGTCACCGCGCCCATGGCGGACTAACTTGCTTTCCATGGCGCAAAGCCCCTTCACCCTCGAGCGCCTCACCCTCGATCGTCCTACCTTGAATGAAATTGGAGCTTTGGGCGCACGGGGATTCTTTGACGATCCCTTTTTTGTTCACCTAAGCGATCAGCCCGTGTTGCGACAACGAGGCCTGGCTATCTTTTTTCGCAGTCACGTCAAAGTTCTCGGGAATGCAGCAGTGGTTACGGGTGCACGTAATGAGGATGGAATCCTCATTGCTGCCTGCATCTGGCAGCGGCCAAAGACCTATCCGCTTTCCCTGTGGCGTCAGCTTCGAGAAATGCTGGGAAGCCTTCGCGCACTTTTCCCGCGCCCTCGCGCGCTCATTTCCGGCCTTCGCTATGTCTTGGCGATGGAGAAGGCGCACCTCCACGAGGAACATTGGTATCTGGTCCTCTTGGTGGCTGATCCGATGCTTTGGCGTCGAGGTCTTGGCAGTGCCCTCCTGGAGCCAGGCTTGGCTCAAGCGGATAAGGACGGACTTTCGGCCTATCTTGAAACCCAAAAAGAGGCCAACCTTGCTTACTACCAGCGCTTTGGGTTCTCGCTCACGGATTCCCTTAGGCCCGTTAAGGGTGGTCCGACTTTATTCACCATGACTCGTCAGCCCCGCTGAGAGTTCCTTTGCGCTCTCGAGAGCTTTAGCGACGGGATCCGGTGGTTCCTCTCGCCGGGGAGAGTAGTTTGAGGCCCCACCGGGAAATCCCGTCAAGGTGAACTCTGCAGCCTTGCGCTGGGAGCAAGCTTTGTTTTCGCTGTGCCTTCGCTGTGAATAAGCAGCATCCTGAGGAAAGGCTCAGGATGTCGCTTACGCAGGGGGCGTCCTTAATTGCTTTTAAGGAAACTCGCGATTTGTTGCCGGGCTTTGCGACCCTCAGGGATGGGGAAGAGGGGATAGTCGTGCAAGAGCCCCTCCTCTTCATGAATGGTGAGGGCTAGACCCTGCTCCCTCGCTTTGGCAGCGAAGCGACGGGCGTCAACATTGAGCAAGTCCGCGGTTCCGGTGAGCACCAAGGTACGGCCTATGCCTTCAAGTGAGCCATGCAAGGGGCTCACTTCAGGCCTGGCGGGATCGTCGTTCCCAGCCCACATCCTTCCTGCAGCGCAGAGACCATCAACACTCAACATGGGATCACGACGCTCTGCCCGTCGCATCTCCTCATCCTTCGCGGTGACATCGAGCCAGGGGGAGATGAGCACGAGAGCGTCTGGAGCGCGAAGTCCTCCGGCAATGGCAAGCTGCGCGAGTGCGAGGGAGAGTCCACCTCCCGCAGAATCTCCAGCCAGGTAGACCTCACCGTCATCAAGGAGGGATGCGTAGAGATCGGTTAAGGCGGGAAGCGTGTCGCGCCAATTGTGTTCAGGGGCGAGGGGGTAGACGGGTACGTGGACACTGAGCTTGAGTTCGCGAGCTGCCCAGGCGGCAAACTGCCAATGCACGCCGAGTAATTGGTAGGTGTAGGCACCGCCATGAGAAAAAATCAGATGCCCTCGTGCCTCGACATCCTTTGGCTCGAAACGCCAAACCGGGAAGGGCGTATCAGCGTGACGAGTGATCTTGACCTTGCGTCGCATGCCCTGAGGCGGGTGATCTTTCTCTTGGGGTCGTGACTTGCGGATTTGGTTTGCCAGTGCTGTCTGGCTGGTCATATGAGCCTTACGTCGCGAAATTTTTACGACCCCTACAGCAATGCGGTGAGCTAGTGACGGCAAGGCATTTCCTTTCTTTGGGACTTAGGAATAACGCTCAATATTGCGAACCACTCTGGCGACTTCTCGCTTTGCATCGCGTTCGGCAATGGCGTGACGCTTGTCATGCAGTTTTCTCCCTCGAGCCAGGGCCAACGAAAGTTTGGCTCGGCCTTCGGTGAAATAGAGCGAGAGGGGAACGAGGGTGAGCGGCTGAGATTGCATGCTTCCCGCGAGGTCATCGATCTGACGACGATGAACCAGGAGCTTGCGCTTTCGGTCCGGGTCATGGGCTCCATAGCCAACGGCGAACGACCAAGGTGGAATATGAGACTTGTAGAGCCAGAGTTCACCGCCATCGACCCTGGCGTAGGCATCTTGGATTTGAGCTCGGCCTTCTCGCAGGGATTTCACTTCACTGCCGGTGAGGACCATCCCGCATTCGAGGGTCTCAAGGATGTCGTAGTCATGGCGTGCCCGGCGATTTGAGGCAACCGTCCGGTCACCAACACGGACGCCTTCACGGGCGGCTTCGCGTTTCGCCTTAGTTCGCTTCGCTTGGGCCATGTCATAAGGCTACCGACCTACTCTATGGCTCGCCTCAAGGCCCACTCCGGCCTACGATCACAGCGGCGTGGGCATCCTGGGTCCACCCGAGTCAAGGAGTGGAACCCTGTCACGTGATTTGAGCCCTTTAGAGCGCAGTGCGGTGCCAGGCTTTGACGAGGTGGCCGACGTCATCATTGTTGGTTTTGGGGCGGCGGGGACCTGCGCGGCCTATGAGTCAGCGGCCCTGGGTGCCAAGACCATTGTTCTTGAGCGCACGGGTGGTGCTGGGGGAGCAGCAGCGCTGGCTGAGGGAATTCTCTATCTCGGTGGCGGGACCTCCACGCAGGTCGCTGCGGGTGTCGAAGATAGCCCCGAAGATTTTCTTGCCTACCTGAAGGCTGCTGTTGGTCCCGGTGCACCCATGGACAAGGTTGAGGCCTACGCCGCTGGTGCGCTTGAACATCACACCTGGCTCCTTGAACGAGGCCTTAGCTTCACTCCGAAGATTGATCTCGAGACGCAGATGGCTCCACGCGGGGACGATGGGCTGGTGTGGTCGGGTGGCGAGGACGCCTACCCCTTTAACGAGATTGCTAAGCCGGCGCCGCGAGGCCACCTCTGTGCCACGAAAAATGCCACTGGCTGGCTGCTGATGCAGACCATCTCCGCTGAAGCCATTCGCGTCGGCGCTGATGTTCGCTACGACTCCAAGGTGGAGCGATTGATTGTGGATGCGGGTCGCGTTGTGAGATCGGAAGAGCACACGTCTGAACTCCAGTCACCTGAAGCTATC
>CAZTQJ010000093.1:0-5991 GCA_964615615.1 uncultured Acidimicrobiaceae bacterium | reverse complement strand
GCTTCCTTCTTCGCTGGTCTTCACGATGCACTGCCTTCCTCGGTCGAAGTCATCTACCAAGGTGAGCTCGCGGGCACGGGCACGGGCATCCTGACCCTCTCGATACTGAAGGGGATCTTTGGTGCCGTAAGCGAGGAGCCCGTCTCCTTTGTGAATGCCCCTGCCATGGCCAAGGCACATGGTCTTGAGATCAAAGAGTCTTCGACCATGACTGCTCAGGAATTTGTGAGCCTCATCGAGATTCGTTCAGACGCGCACTCGGTTGCGGGAACGCTCTTGGGTCACGGCCATCGCGTCGAGCCAAAGATTGTCATGGTCGACGACCACTATCTCGAAGTGACCCCCACCGCCCACATGCTGGTGGTGCGCAATGATGACAGGCCAGGAATGATTGGCCAAGTTGGGGTTGCACTTGGTGCCGCAGGCGTCTCTATATCTTCCATGGCCGTTGGTCCCAATCAGGATGCGCACAGCGCCTTGATGGTTCTGACAACAGATCTTGCGGCTCCCGACGAGACTTTGGCCACATTGCAGGCTGCGGACGGGATTAGCGCGATTCATCGAATTTCGCTCTAGGAAAGGTTCCCCCTTGGCCGATGCTGATGAGGTCAATGACCAAGGGGAGCACGCTGTCGCCTTAGGGCAGCTCGAGGAAACTCAAGAGTTCACTAGGCAACAACCCTTTTGGCTTGGCGCCCTGCTCGTCGCGGCGGTTTGGATCCTTGCGAGATGCATCATCGCCTTCAACTTTGCTGCGGCGCGCAACCCGTCTTCTCTCGCTTATGGGCACTTCCAAGGCCTCGACTCCTTCAATTACCTCAATCTTGCGAATCACGCCCCGAGTTTCGGGCGCTGCGGCTATCCGCCATTTAAAATCAATGCAGCCCTGCAGCTGCATCAATGGTGGTGTGGAACCGCAGGCTGGCTGCCTGGCTACCCGCTGCTCATTCGCGTCGTTCATAGCTTGGGCATCCCCCTAGAGAACTCAGCACTCTTGGTCTCCTGGTTGGCGATAGTGGCGAGTTTGGCGCTTGTCTGGTTTGCCTGGCTTCGCGAACTTGATCTGGCGAGGACTTTCCTTATCCTGCTGCTCTTCGCAATCTTCCCTGGCGTTATCTTTTCCTTCGCGCTCTATCCCATGGCAGTCGCCGTCTTCTTCCTCACCCTGGCCGTCTTCGGAGCTTCACGAGATCGCCTTTGCTTGGCCGCAACTGCTTGCGTGCTGGCCGGACTGTGTTACCCCACCGCTTGGTATGCAGCTGCAGGCCTCGGAGTTGGCATCGTCCTTGCGACCTGGTCAAAGGGCACCAGGGAGCGCTTTCGTGGACTGCTCTGGGCCGCTGCGTGCATGGCAGCGATTCCCCTGCTCTTCGTTTACTACTGGATTGCGGTGGGCTCAGGAGACGCCTATTTCAAGGTGCAGAGTTTTCAGATCATGGGACGTGGTTACCTCTTTGATATCCTCAGCCTGTCGAAACGACCGCTGACCATATTGGACAGAGGAAGTCAGTGGTACTGGTGGTGGGGTGGCACGAGGCCGGTATTTTTCCTTGCCCTACAGGTTGTGCTGATCTTCGTGATGGTGGCAGTTGCTGCGTTTGTTGCCCTGCGACTCTGGCGTCGTCAGGGAGTAGCGGCTTCAAGCGAACTCTTTTTCGCCACTATGGCAGTCGGCGTCGTGCTCGGTGCCGTCGTGTTCCCCAGTCTCTCGACCTGGTATCGCGGGATAGAACTCGCGGCACCCTGCGTGATCTGTTTTAGGCGTCTTCCGCGATGGGCTCTCATCCCCTTGGTCATCGTGGTGGCTATCGTGACGGCAAAACTCAGCGTTCACTTCTTTATGGGGAAGATGCCCTAATTGGCATGAATGAGGCTGAGGACGAGGTCCAAAGCCAAGGGCCTAGGCCGCTTTTTTGCTCCTGGGGATTTCAGGGAACTCACGCAGGCCCACCGTCTGATGCTCACGGGACTCTTGGGCACGCTGGTAGAGATACCAAGCCAAAGCTCCGAGGGCCACCAGGAAGACGGAGATCTTGATGAGACGCTTCATAGTCTGAAGGCTAGTGCGACTCAGGGAAACTTGGGCCTTCCCCTCGCTGGTGGCCACTGGTAGAATGGCTACATCATGGAGACCAAGCCGACCACCTACCTCCTTCTGCCTTAGCGGCGAGCGCCACACTGCGCCCGCCGGAACTGCCTCCTGGTTCACGCCAGGGGGTTTTTTCATAGGCTGAACAGCACGGCGCTTTCTAGTAAGGCAACATGTGGTCAAGACGAGGAAGAACATTATGGCGACCTACGAAGCCAACCCCCAAGAACGAAACAAGATGGAGCACCAGCGCTACCGCGCGCACGTGCCCGTAGAGCTGAGCGACAGGCTCTGGCCAAGCGCCAAATTGACCGCTGCCCCCCGCTGGTGCTCAGTGGACCTTCGTGATGGCAACCAAGCCTTGATTGAACCCATGGATCCTGAGCGCAAGATGGCACTCTGGAAAACCTTGCTTGATGCCGGCTTCAAAGAAATCGAGGTGGGCTTCCCTTCGGCTTCAGAAACTGATTATGAATTCGTTCGTGAACTCATCGAGGGAAATCTCATCCCCGACGATGTGACCATTCAAGTACTGGTGCAGTGTCGTGAAGATTTGATCCGCAAAACCTACGAAGCCATCCGTGGAGCCAAAAGTGCCATCGTGCACTTCTATAACTCCACGTCAACGCTGCAGCGCGAGGTAGTGTTTCGCCTCGACCGTGAAGGCATTATCGCTATCGCCCAAGATGCCGCCAAACTCTGCCGCTCCCTCGAGGCTTCTATTCCTGAAACCAAGGTGCTCTACGAATACTCTCCAGAGAGTTTCACGGGCACGGAGCCAGATTTTGCCATCGCGATCTGCGAAGCCGTGATGGACGTCATTGAGCCAACGCCAGCGTGGCCCTTGATCTTGAACCTCCCTGCAACGGTGGAGATGTACACGCCGAATCTCTACGCCGACGTGATCGAGTGGTTCTCGCGCAACATCCGTGACCGTGACAGCGTGGTGCTTTCTCTCCATCCTCACAACGACCGCGGCACCGCCGTAGCCGCAGCGGAAATGGGCGTCTTGGCTGGTGCGGACCGTATTGAAGGGACTCTTTTTGGCAACGGAGAGCGCACGGGCAATGTGGATGTGGTCACCTTGGCCTTGAACCTCTTTAGCCAGGGCGTTGACCCCGAGCTGGATTTCTCAGACATCGAAAAGGTTCGCCGCAGTGCGGAGTATGCAACACGTCTGCCTATTCATCCTCGCCATCCCTATGTGGGTGAGTTGGTCTACACCGCGTTTTCTGGCTCGCATCAAGACGCGATCAAAAAGGGTATGGCCGCCATTGGCGATGACTATGAGACCTGGGACGTACCCTATCTACCCATTGATTCAAGCCACACGGGCCGCACCTACGAGGCCATCATCAGGGTGAACTCACAGTCCGGAAAGGGCGGAGTGGCCTATTTGATGGAGGTCGAATATGGCCTCGACCTGCCCCGCGAACTGCAGGTGGAGTTCCAGCGCCAGGTGCAGGCTGAGGCTGAGCGCAGTGGCGCTGAAGTCAGTCCGAGCGAACTTTGGGAAATGTTCCAGGGAAGTTACCTGGCCGATGACGCGCGGATTCAGTTCCTCTCTAGCGAGGTGGTCACGGGTGGCAATCGCACGTCTGTAGTCGCACAACTCTTGGTGAGCGGTGAGCATCAGACCATCAAGGGCGAGGGCAATGGACCCATCAATGCTTTTGTTACGGGACTGCGCGAACAGCTAGGTATTGATTTCGAAGTCAAGGACTATGCCGAGCACGCCATGACAGCAGGTTCTAGTGCCTCTGCGGTTGCCTATGTCGAGGTGAGCGCGGGAGACCAGCATTGGTGGGGCGTGGGTATGGACTCATCCATTCTTGATGCCTCACTTCGTGCAGTCGTGAGTGCAGCAAACCGTTTCCCTACGCTCTAGATGGGTATTCGTGTAGCCACTGAGGCCGACCTCGGCCTCATCATGGAGCTCACCGCTGAGCTAGCGGCCTTTGAGGAGTTGAGCGAAGCATTCACGGCGAGCCCTGAGCAATTTCATGCAGGGCTCTTCGGGCCTGAGGCCGTGGTGCGTGTCACCTTGGCAACGGATGAGCTGGGAACGGTTGTTGGTCACGCCCTGTGGTTTCCGACCTTTTCGACCTTCCTCGGAACGACCGGTATCTGGCTAGAAGACCTTTTCGTGAGGCCAGCAGCGCGCCATCAGGGCTACGCAACGCAACTCCTCCATGACCTGCGAGCTCGCACGGATGGTCGAGTCGAGTGGGAAGTACTTGACTGGAATAGCTCAGCGTCGGCGTTCTACGAGGGTCTTGGTGCCAAGCCTCATAGGGGCTGGACCAAATACCGCTGGCTCCCTAGCTAGTTCGTCGGTGCCAAGGTGGAGGCAAAGATCTGCCAGGCGAGGAGAGACTTTGCCACCAGCGAAAGCGTGATGTAGGTCCGCTCGCCAACGAGGTAGTCGGCCCACTTGCCGACCTTGCGATACTGCAGCCACTGGGTAAGGCCAAAGATGTTGAAGAAGGCAAAGAGCGAGATAAAGATCCCATAGACAAAGCCAGGAGCGTGGCTGTGGGCGCCTGGGGCAATGAGGTAGATGCCGATGGCAATCCAAGGCACAATTCCTGCCGCACAGCCCATCCAGAAGGGAGCCATGCCTCCACCAGGGCTCTCGTAGCGCTCCTGCAGCCAGCCAAAACCGATCATGGAGGCGTTCACCCCAACGAGGGCTACGAGGCCTGCAGCGTCGCTAATGCCGGTGATTTGGGCAATCAGCAAGATCATGAGTGAAGAGCTCACGGAGTATTCGATCCAGCGGAAGGGATTGCGCTCGAGGGTGAGTTGTCCGCAGTAGCGATCCCACAGGGGTCCGGCGATGGCGAGGTGGGCTATGGCCGAAAGCAAGAAGAAGGCAATGACGACAGCAGCCGTGGAGAGATGTCCCAGGAAGACGTGCTGAAGAGCTTGGCCACCACCAGGGGGGCCCGACATGTAGCGCGCATCGATGGGAAGCGAAAAACCATTAGCCAGGAAGGCAATGGCGAGGGCCTGGCCGAGGTGAACGATTCCAGCAATCAGGTTGTAGCGACGGAGACTTTGCATGGGGACTGTGTTCATCTCCTCAGCCTAGAAGCAAGAACTAGGAAATTGGGGATCTAGCCAGCCTGCGGTAATAACTCATGCACGAGTTCCTGACAGCGACGCTCAATCTCCTCGACGATGAGCTCCACGGCCTCAAGGGCTTGGCCCGCGGGATCATCAAGGGCCCAATCGCGGCGCTGCACACCAGGAAAGACGGGGCAAACATCTCCGCAACCCATGGTGATGACGATGTCAACATTGCGTGCGATATCGAGGTCTAAGGCCTTGGGGAATTCATCAGCCACCGATAGGCCGCGAGCCTCGAGTACCTGAGCTACGACAGGGTTGAGCGCCGCTCCAGGCTCTGAGCCTCCTGAAAAGACCCGGATACGACCCGCGCCGAGGTGGTCGGTGATGACCCGCGCCGCAACAGAGCGTCCCGCATTGTGGATGCAAAGAAACAGTACTCCTGGTCTTTGTTGATCAGTCATGGATCAAAGCCCCTTCTCGGTGATTACCCAGTCCAGCAAGAAGGCCTATGCCTAATGCCGCACCGAGGAGTTGGGCGCCGATAAAGGGGAGTATTGAACTCGGCGCAATTCCAGCAAAGCTGTTGGAAAGGCTGCGGGCGATCGTGACCGCGGGGTTGGCAAAACTGGTTGAAGAGGTGAAGAAGTAGGCAGCGCCGATATAGGCCGCGACTAAAGCGCCAACCTTGAGCGCACCTCGTGAATTGTTCATCCAGATCACCAAGAGCAGGCCAGCGGTGGCGATGAGCTCGGCGAAGAGGTGAGCAAGGCTGGCGCGGTGATGCGTAGAGAGATTCACCGCCGGCAGTGAGAAGATGAGATTTGCCG
>CAZTQJ010000092.1:0-5991 GCA_964615615.1 uncultured Acidimicrobiaceae bacterium | reverse complement strand
ACACACAGCAGAGCCACGCCCTAAGCAGCAACGCGACTGGTCCTGCTGCCTGCGGAGCGGTAAATGCAGTCAGTTCACCAAGTGGTCCTTACACCGGCAGCCAGCTCGCCCATGCCTACGGTCTCGACGCGGCTTACGCCGCAAACCACCTCGGCGCCGGGCAAACGGTTGCCATGTACGAACTCGCTCCCTATGCATCCAGCGATATTCGGTCCTACACCACTTGTTACGGGATCAACCCCGTCATCTCCAAGGTCAATGTTGATGGTGGCCCCATAGGTGCCGTGAGCGCGGAACCCACCCTCGACATACAGATGTTTGCCAGCCTCGCACCCTCAGCAGCCATCAAGGTCTACCAAGGACCGAACGACGCCGTGGGCCCAATCGATGTATTCGCCCAGATTGCCTCTGACAACATTGCCGACGTCGTCAGTGTGTCATGGGGGGCCTGCGAGGCCGCCAATGGCACGGCTTCGGCTGACGCCGAAAATGTGATCTTCACCCAGATGGCAGCGCAGGGCCAGACCGTCCTCGCCGCATCTGGTGACTCAGGATCTTCGGATTGCTACGCCATGAATGGTGACCCTGCACTTTCCGTAGATGACCCCGCAAGCCAGCCCCTCGTGACGGGAGTGGGGGGCACCACGATGACCAGCGTCGGTCCACCGCCTACTGAAAGAGTCTGGAATGACCAAGACCCCTTCGCTGGTGGTGCCGGCGGTGGTGGCATCTCCAATACCTGGACTAGGCCTGCTTGGCAGTGGGGGCCGGGAACAGGCAGCGAGTCGATGCGGCAAGTTCCCGATATCTCTGCTGCAGCCGACCCCAGTTACGACATGATCATGTATATGGCTTCCTACGGAGGCTGGATTCAAATCGGTGGGACCTCAGCTGCCTCACCCCTGCTCTCGGCTGCCATCGCGCTTACCAACGAAAGTTGCGCTACCAGAGTTGGCTTGATCAATCCCGTGCTCTATGCGCTAGCGGCTTCTAGTGCCACAGCGCTCAACGACATCACCAGAGGTAATAACGATCTTCTCGGGATCGGCTCCTTCTCAGCAACCGCTGGCTATGACCCTGCAAGCGGACTGGGCACACCAAGCGCCAGCTTTATTGAGAATCTCTGCTTGGCTAATGGTTCGGTGAGCCTTTCCGATGCGCATACCGGAATGACCGCTGACTACAGCATTGACTACACCAATGGCAATGCTTTGTTGGACACGGGAACAAGTTTGAGTCTGAGCGGTCCCGGAGGCACTGTCTGGCCGAGCGACAGCAGCTCCTATACCGTCGCCGTTGACGGTGGATCTCCTCAGCAGCCCAGTGCCATTGTGCGCTCAAGCGGAGTTGGGTCACTGAGCTTAAATATTGTGAGCCTCACGCTTTCCTCTCCCATACCTGCGGGGGCGGCAGTAAGCATCGTGGCCAATGGAACGATCAATCCAGCGACGGCAGGCTCTCAAGCCATCATCGTCACTGACTCCAGTGACGATGTTCCCGTCCTCAACACTTACTCCCTCATTGCCAGCGTGCCTTCTGCAGCGAGGTCTTCTATCGTCGTGGATCAGTCCAGTGCACTTGCTGACGGCATTTCGGCCATCACCGTGACGGTCACCGTTGCCAATGCGGGTGGCACGGTCATTGCCGGTCAAGCCCTAAGCCTGACGCTGGTGAAGCCAACCTCAGCAGTCGTCACTCCATCACCAGCTCTGGCTGATCAAAACGGCGTGGCAATCTTCACGATTACCGACACCATGGCCCAGAGCACGACGGGATCAATTAGGAGTGCGGGAGTTACCCTCGGCTCAACGGGTCCGCTGATCTTCCGAAGTGCCTGGAGTGCCTCCTTTCAATCAACGAAAAGTGCCGTCGCTGGCTCTCCTAATGTCGCCGTTCCGCCCATCGCGAGCGGCGTGAATATTGCGGCCGTAAGCCGCAACGCGCAGGGGCACCTCATCCTCTTGACTGACAGTGGCGCGAGCTACACCAAGCGAGATCTCACGGTACTCACGGGTGGGAATGCGGTGATTGGCTCAAATCCCGCCGCCGCCACGGTAGGCAATGCACTCGTTGTAGTTGGCCGCAGCTCGGCGAACCACCTTCTGGTCTTTAGCTCGAGCAATCTGACGAGTTGGAGCGTTGTTGACCTCTCCTCGAAAGTCGGGAAAAACGTATCTGGTGACCCCGTGGTACTGCCAACCGATTCAACAATCGCCGTATTCGCACGTGGATCCAACAGTCATATCCTGCGATTTAGTAACGACGCCGTTGGTGTCGTGAGTTGGCAAGTTGCAGACCTCACAGCACTTTCGGGGACCAAACTGGTTGCGACGAATACTCTGGCTGTAGCCATTGCCGGTAGCCATGAAGTCATCGTGGCCAGAAGCTCGAAATCTCATCTCATGGCCTTAACGAACTCCGCCGTAGGCTCTAGATTGTGGTCAGCAACAGACCTCAATAGCGCGTCGGCTGGTGCACTGCCCACCCCTAATGTGAAACTTTCACCGAGCATTGCCGTGGGCCCAGGGCCAGACCCCACGATCTATGTGGCTGCAATCACGAATGCTGGAGCGATGCTGGTGATCGCCAATAACGGTTCGCTGGCAAAGTCATGGGTGGCGACTGACTATTCAGCGAGTTCAAACTTGGCAGCTTCAACTACAGAAATCACCGCAGTCGTTCAGGGGAGCTTCCTCCGGCTCTTCTCACGATCCGCCTCAGGCCACCTGCTTGAAACGCTCTCGGGCCTGGGCCTTGCGCCTACCACGAGCGGAGTCGACCTTTCTACGCAGTTTGGGCTCCCCTTCTTCGCCGCTGGTCCCTCAGCAGCTATTGGCCTCAATGGCAAGCTCTACATTGAAGGACGAACCTCAAGCAACCAGCTGGTCGCCTACCTCAGAAGCACCTAGTGCCCCTTAGGTGCTGGCTCTTGCGTGTTGCCTTTGACCTAAATTCTGAGGCTTTCCTGAGTGTGACCCTCAAACGTGGGGACTGACTTAGTACGATGATGCTGGTGAAGAAATGTCGTTGCCAATGTGCTTACGAAAAAATTTCCGCGCTCAAGATCTCATGACCAAGCAAAGCCCTCGTGCCCTCTTCAGCCTCTTGGGATCCGTTGCGCTCCTCGTGTCCTGCCTGCCCAGTCTGGTGAATCCCCGAAGCGCAGGAGCAGAGCCTTCATCGCCGGCTTACCCAGCCTATGAATTTGTGAATAACGGCACGTCCAAGTTGCCTTGGAATGCCTACAATCTCTCCGCATCCAGCGCTTCGGCTTACCCCGTTGCGGACCCTGCAGCCACCTCCACCAGCAATCGTCTGTCGGTCTTCTCGCGTTTAAGTTCAGGAGCCTTACTCCAAACAGTTAATGACAGTCTCGGTGGAAGCTATTGGAACAGTTACAACCTCACCGCTGCAACGCACGCCCTCAATATGACGGCTTCGCCAGCCGCAATCAATAGCGCTGATGGTGGGCTCTGTGTCGCAACCACTGCAGTTAATGGCCATCTCGTCGTGTACAGCCTTAAGCCGGGTGGGTCCTGGAAATCTCACGATCTCACCAAGGACGGGCGCGCACCACTCGTGACAGGGACGGCTTCATTAACGATCAATGCAAGTGGCAATACCGTCATTGCTATTCGCTCTCAGTCCAATCACCTCATCGTCGCAAGTAAGAACCTCTCGGCAAAACCTTGGTGGACGGTTACTGATGTCACCAGAGTGGGTGGCTTAAGCAATATCCCCGGCCTACCATCCATCACGCTTGGGCCCGATGGCAACCAACTGTGGATCGCAGCAACGCTGCCTGGCAAAAAACTCGGGCTCTTTACCAATGACAACTTCGGCGGACGTTATTGGTCCTCAAGAACAGTGGGGCAGCCAGGCCAGCCCCTCATTGTCGGTGGCGCTCCAGCCCTCACCGTCTTCGACAGTCAATTATCAGGAATGGTCAGTAGCGCAAGCGGCCATTTGCTTAAATTTTCCGCGACTTCGCTCAGTAAGCCTACGACCTGGAAAATTACCGACCTGACCGTATTGACTGGCTCAAGCACCATCCAAGGTCGTCCTTCCATCTTGATTGATGGGGAAAAACTCCGCGTCTTTACTAGGGCCTCTTACGGTGATCTCATCCAGTACGCGAAAAATTACGCTAACCCCTCTGGCCATTGGGGACTACGAGACGTTTCCGTCACCGCTGGCTCAGGTCGCAATATTGGAAACTTTCCCGCCCCGGTGCTCTTTAAGGGTGAAGTTCATGTTTTTGCCGGCGCCAATATTCTGCCAGCGCCCACCGGAACCGGGGTCTACGCCTACCCCGATCCTCCGGGCAACACCGTGGCCGAAGGGTGGAAAATTATTGGCTCTCACGGTGCCCTCGGGAGTTGCCACAGCCCTTATGTCGGTGACGCTTTTGGGGGAGCTGATGAACGCGTCGGCAAGGCCATTCAGTCCTCGAATAAGCGAGTCACCTGGCTTTCCTTCTGGACAGTTTCGGGACCGAGCAAGAGTTCAGGTGGAGGCTGCGTCCCCGAGGCAGACCAATCTCCGGCAGCGTTCTACCGAGACGGAAAGGCCGCAGGCAAATGGGTGGCCACGCAAATTGCTTCCTACCGCTCACGTGGTTTAGCGCTCCAGCCCGACTGGGTCATTCTCGATCCTGAGGGTTACCCCGACAACCACTCTGGACTCGACACCGGCCTCGGCGACATACAAACGCAGCGTTGGTTTCAACTCTTGAGTGGTTGGTATGACGGGATCGTGAGTGTGGACGCAAGTCTCAAACCAGGGGTCTACGCCACCATGTCCGAGTACCGGAACTACTCACTGACGAATCTCACGATGCCCGTGTTCTTGGCTGTGGCTTTCGGTGGCGGTGGACCCACCTTGATCGACGGCGCGAGGGGGCCCAATGTCCTCGGGGTGATTGCCTGGGGAGCTGTATGTTCCCTCGTGGCCGAACAATCACGGATTTTTAATGGGCCGCCTTGGAATGGCCGCTACAACACCATCCAATTCGATGCCGGGGTGGACTGCCCTCCTCGCTAGCTAAGAGGCCCTAAGCCAAGCGCTTTCGCTGGTAACCTCGGCCTGTGAACACAGCAGTGTGGAGAACTAACCGGTGATTCGCAAGCGACTCCATACCATGATTGACCAGCACATTGTTGGTCACGCACGCGAAGTCACCGACCCACAAATTGCCGCACTCACTGCCGTCCTCTCGGAGCGCATCGCGGCCCTCGAAGTAAGAGCCGACGCCCTCGAAGCCAGAGCTCGCGCCCTCGAGTCGGCAGCCACTGACGTGCAACATGGTTTGAAGCGCTGGACCTCAGTGGTCGATGGGATTGTCGAACAAAATCTGGCACTGAGGGCCATGCAGCGTGAGATCGATGATCTCGCTGGGCGACCGCTACTCGGGGGCGACGGGGCGAACGACCACTCCTCGTGAGCAAATCTTCAGCCGCAAAGGTCTCGGTGGTCGTATGCACCCTAGACCGCAGTCAAAGTCTCGCGGACACCCTGGACTCGCTCGCTCAACTCCAGGGCTTAGTCGTCGAAGTCGTAGTTGTTGCCGGCCCTTCTCAAGATGCGACCAATGAGGTCCTCGACCTATGGCAGGGGAAAATCAAGATTGTTCACAACGATGCGGCCAATCTTTCTGCATCCAGGAATCTCGGCATAGCCGCTGCAGCTGGTGAATTTATCGCCTTCCTTGATGATGACGCCGTCGCCGACCCTTGGTGGTTGATCGATCTGATTGAGGTTTTTGAAGACCCTGAAGTAATGGCCACGGGTGGGCCAACCCGAGGTCCCGACGGCATTGGATTTCAAGCAGTAACGAGTTTTTCTGACCGTTTCGGAAACGCAACGGCTGAGACGCTTCCCTCGGTCGATGCAGCTCCCTACCTCTGTAGGCCCTTTGCGCCGCGCCTGGCCTACCCCATAGGAACGAATTTGATAGCCAGGAGATCTGCGCTTGTGGCCATCGGTGGTTTT
>CAZTQJ010000091.1:0-6003 GCA_964615615.1 uncultured Acidimicrobiaceae bacterium | reverse complement strand
ATAGCTTCAGGTGACTGGAGTTCAGACGTGTGCTCTTCCGATCTGCTTCATCGTGGACGTACACCACCTTGCCGTTCCTGGCCGCTGCTCGTCCTGCGTGAATTAGGCCGTTGGGTAAGCCGCAGCGAGTTTGGCGATGGTCTCGAGACAGCCGGTCGCACAACGCTCAATGATTTCAGCTACGGGAAGGATGGCGTCGATGCGACTTGCCACTTGTCCCGTGAGGGCAATGCCCGTTTCTAACTCGCCATTGAAATAAAAGTCTCGAGGCTGGCCAAAGGCCGCCATTGCGTTGGCTTCACGGTCGAACTCCAGCGCATTCGTGCGTTCTGTGCGAAGCGCCCTGAGGGCGGGGGAACTATGTGTATTGAGCATGACGGTCGAACTGTCGTCTGCACGCACGATGGCCTGCTTCCAGGCTTCATGAACGGGAGATTCTTTGCTCGCCACCATGGCCGTGCCGAGTTGTACGCCTTCTGCGCCGAGGGCGAAGGCTGCAGCCATTGATGCACCATCGACGATGCCACCAGCTGCGATGATGGGGAGATCAATAGCTTGAGCCACCATGGGTAAGAGCACCATGGTGCTTACCCCTCGAGGGTTCTTGAAGCCACCACCTTCTAGGCCTTCGACGATGAGGCCGTCGACCCCAGCTTCCGCGGCCTTATGAGCTGCGGCAAGGGTGGGCACGACGTGGAAGACCGTGAGGCCGGCTTCCTTCAAGGTCTTTGTGTGCTTCATAGGACTACCCGCCGAGGTGGTGACGAATTTAACTCCCTGGTCGATTACAAACTGCACCACCAGTTCGGGGTCAGCGACAAAGGCTTGAGCGATATTGACGCCAAAGGGTTTATCGGTGAGCCCTGACATTGCGGCGATCTCGGCGCGGACATTGTCCAATTCCCCCGAGGAGGTCTCGATGATGCCCATGGCGCCGGCATTGCAGACTGCTGAGGCCAGCGGACTGCGAGCGATCCATCCCATGGGGGCTTGGACGATGGGAATGGAAATACCTAAGAGCTCGGTCACGCGATTAGAGAACATCCCTCTATATTCGCAGGCTTCGCTCCCTAAAGCGGAATTCACACTACGGTGCTGGAAGCGAAAGAAGGAGAGAGCCATGGCTGGGGCAAAACGCGAGTTCCATCACCCAGTATTCGCCCGTCTCTATACCAAACTGGCCAAGGCGATGGAGCCTGGTCAGCGCGAACACCGAGGGGCGCTGCTCGCAGGCCTCGAGGGCTTTGTGGTTGAGGTTGGTGCTGGGTCGGGAATGAATTTCTCCCATTACCCAGAAAAGGTTGAAAGGGTTCTTGCGCTTGAGCCCGAGCCCTACCTTCGTCATGAAGCTGAACGCTGTGCCCAAGCCTGGGGCGAGAAAATTACTGTTCTTGATGCTTCGGCATACGATATTCCCGCCGAAGCGGCATCGGCCGATGCCGTGGTCTTTTCTCTCGTGCTCTGCTCGGTGGGCGACCAGAAGCGAGCCCTCAGCGAGGCCAAGCGCGTGCTGAAGCCCGGTGGCCTGCTCTGTATCTACGAACACGTTGCGGCGAAGGACTCATCTCGTCGCCGATATCAAGACCGCGTTGATTATCCCTGGAGCAAAATTGCGGGTGGCTGTCATTGCAACCGTGAGACTGAGCTTGCCCTGAGTGAAGCTGGTTTTGATATCAGCGCGCTAGAGGCATTTAATTTTCGAGGGACGCCTCGCCTGGTTCCGGTGGAGCCTCATGTGTTGGGGCAACTGAAGCTGCGTTGAGTTTGCGATCGCTGCGCCGCTGACTCAAGGCTTCCCAGTCGATGAGGGGCAGGGCTAGCACCGCCAGCAAGAAGAGCACCTGGATTGCTATGGCTAGGGGTGAACCGAAGGTCTTGCCCACAGCACTACCCAGAGAGTGCTCGGCAATGGTGGCCAAGGAGAGGTAGAGGGAGTAGCTCACTAACCTGCCGACAATGAAGGCCGCCGTGATGGGGACTAACTCAAGATTGAGCAAGCCTGCGGCAAGAAAGAGTTGCGCCGAAGGCAATGGGGAAATGAAAAAAAGTCCGAGGGCAGCAGCCGAGCCTCCCTTGTGACTCATCAAACGCGTACGAGCATGTTCGAGGCGAGCGAGGTAGCGGTCGGGGAGCCGCTGGCCCAGACGTCTCGCTCCCAGCGCCAGGCAGAGGCGACCAAGGGAGCTTGCCATGACGCCGACCACCACGAGCCAGACCACTCCGACCCCCCAGTGCAGATGAAAAATCACCAGGAGCAACCAGGTGGGTGGGCCAAAGGCCGGCAAGAGATTGACGGCATAGACCACCGCGAAGACCGTCACCAGGCTGATGATCGCGGAGAACATAAGGCCAACCTATGTCAGCACCAAGCCAGCTTCTCTCCTGCCCCCAATCTGAGCCCCTAGCCAGGTATCCTTGGGGAGAGCTTTTAAGGAGATCAAGCATGGCGGCAACAACGCAATCGAATGGTTCAGTTGGATCTCGGAGTAACTACCAGAGGCTGGTAACGCAGTTTGGTCCAAATTCCATTGCGAAAGAGGGCCTTCCTCCCGTCAGTGATGCCCGACCCTTCCAGGCCCTTGAGGTCTATAACAAGGTTGCCATTTTGGTGGGAATCACGATGGCGGCTGGTGTGGTTTCAGCGCTGCTTAAGCCTGGACCAGGTGTCATCTTTATTTCCATCTTTGCCGCTCTTGGCTGTGCGCTCGGGGGCATGTTCTCACCCCGCCGCGCAAAGTTTTTGGCTCCAGCCTTCTCGGTCTTTGAGGGTATTGCCCTGGGATCGATGAGTAGCTACTACGCCGGTGCAGGCAACCAGGCTGTGGTTCCCATGGCCATCATCGGAACCTCAGTGGTCTTTATCGGCGTCCTGATTGCCTATCGCAGTGGCCTGATCAAGGTGGGTCCTGCTTTTTTGAAGGCAACAATGATTGCCGGCTTGGGACTTTTGGCGATGATGCTTGCTTCCATGTTCGGCTTGCAACTTCCCTTCACCTCCAGTGCAGGTTCAGGACTGATTATTTTCGGCTACCTCTACTTGGTTGTGGCAGTTATGGATCTTTTCGTCGACTTTGCCTATGTTGACCAGGCGCAAAAGGCCGGGGTGAGCGAAGAAGGCGAATGGTTTGCCGCGCTTTCCATCACTGTTTCACTGGTCATGGTGTACATGGCCTTGTTGAATATTCTCGGCCGCAGATAGCCCACGGATCTCGGAGTGAGCAACCGCTCAACCGAGAAAAAGTCGCAGACTGGTTATGGTGCCAAGGGCAATCACGGCTGCACGGAACCACGTACGCGGTAGGCGACGTGCGGCACCAGCACCGATAAATCCTCCGATCAAGGCACCCATTGCCACGAGGCCAGCAGCGCTCAGGCTGTAGCGAGCCCAGAAAATGAAAATGATCGTGGCTATGGCATTCACGAAGAGTGAAACAGCGGTTCGCATTGCGGTTTGCCCATGCTGATCTATGACCATGGTGATACCAAATAGCGCGAGCAGCATGATGCCCATGCCCGCAGCGAAGTAACCGCCATAGATGGAGAGCACAAAGCACCCCGCTTGCAGGAGAAAGGTTCTGGTTGCTGGTGACGATGAACGGTGGAGATGGCCAGCGAGAAATGGTTGACAGCAGTAGAGGAGCGTTGCAAAGGCCACGAGCCAGGGTGCGAGATCCCGAAAGCTTTGTGATGGCGTCGTCAGGAGCAAGATTGAACCGCTGATCGAGCCGATCACCATGACGAGCATGAGGCTGCGGAGCTTTTGGTGATGCTCGCGGATTTCTCCAGCGAAGTTCCTGACTCCACCCACGTAGGAGAAGACGATACCTATGGATGAGGTGATGTTGGCGGTGATGGGGGAGAACCCAACCGCTAGCAATGCCGGGAAGGTGGCCAAAGTTCCGCCACCTGCAACCCCATTGAAGATTCCCCCAAGGAGTCCTGCGCAAAAGACGAAGAACAGATCAAGGGCACCAAGATGAGGGCTGAGATCGGCAAGCATGGCGCGAGCCTAGGCCTCAGGCTCGTTGCGCCTCTGCCTCTGAGCGCCAGCAATTTCGGGAAGCCTTCGAAAGGCGAAGAGGAGTACGAGGTCGTAGGCGATTTTTATGAGGCCGGCGGCAACCAAGGGCCAGCCGAAGCTGCTTTTGCTAAGCATCCAGCCCGCCAGGAGTGGCGTCATGGCCGCAGCGAGTGAGCGGGGAACATTAGTGACGCTGGCAGCGGCTGCGCGGTGTTCGGGTTCAACTACCGCCATCACAAAACTTTGACGTGCGGGGACATCCATCTGGGCAAAGAGGGCGCGAAGGAGGAGAGCGGTAATAGCGAGACCAGCATGTGGCGCAAGTGCTGCGAGGACGAGCAAGCCATTGGCGGGGAGATGGGTATAAGCCATCGTGCGCACGAGACCAATGCGCTTTGCGAGTGGTCCGGCGAGGAATTGTGAAGCCGCTCCCAAGATCCCCGCAATAAAGAACAGTATTCCGGTGGCAGCGGGAGATAGGGCAAAGCGAAGATGGAGCCAGAGCACGAGCAGCGACGTGCCAACAAATCCGCTTGCAGCGGAATCAAGACTGAATAGGGCTGAAAGTTCGTAGATGGTCCGCCGTGCGCTCCCTAGGGCATGGTGGGTTTCGTGCCGCGAGCGCTGAGGCCTGTGGCGATGTTCTCTGAGGCTGAGGTAATGGAAGAAGACCACAATGGCGACTAGGCCGTAGAGCAGGAATGCACAGCGCTGCACGCTGCTGGTCTGCCATCCCATTGCCCTGGCAATGGGCCCGGGAAGCGCCGCGGCAAGTGCGCCAAAGGCGCCGGCAAGGACGCCAGCAACGTTGTAGATCGCGTAAAGGCGTGGTCGATCATGATCTGGGACCAAACCCGCGATCATGGCTTGCTCAGTGGGGAGAAAGAGACTGACGTCGCCAGAGCTGGGATTTAGGGTTCCGACCATGGCGATGCCTATGACGAGCCAGAAACTGGTGGAGACAGCAAAACCCAATCCCGTCGCAAACATCAAGGCGGATGCACCGAGGAGGACGGAGCGCAGGGCCAGCCGGTGGGCAAGCATCCCCGTACTTAAGCTGAGTGCCGCTGATCCGAGAAGCGTTGCCGTGACCACCGCACCAATTTGGAGGGGACTGAAACCAATGGCATTGAGGTAGGTGGCGAGCATCACGCTGACGAGGCCATCGGCGAAGCCACGGAAAGCTCTAGCGCTTACGAGCAGGCGACTATCACGTGGACTGCCTTTAGGGAAGACGAATAGAGCAGTGAACTGAGGGTAGATCGGTCGACTGTTCATCAATTAAGGATGCGGCAGTGCAGCGCCATGTGCAGCGACACATCGAGGGATTACCATGCCCAATTGAGGCTGGGCAAAGGAGCAATTGTTTGCTGCGTTCTTTGAGAGATAGATCGTGGTGGGCAGTGGCCCTTGAATGTGCCAATGCCACGAGCCTTGGACGTACTCGGGCTGGCCAAGGATCTGGCTATAAGTGGTGATCGTCTGTCCTGGGTGGCTGCCATGGGTGAAATCTTGACGTCCGCGTACGGGGGTCACGATGACATCATTCACCCCCCAGCGAAGGATTGCAGCTTTTAAATTCCTGAGGTCTTTTCGTGTGACTACGAGATCCGGCGAACTGACTTCCCCAAGATTGACGAGCAGTTTGATCGCGTCCAAGGCGCGACCTTGGTAGAGGCGCTCGGTTGGACCAAAGCCCCCGACGAGGCGATAGCGAAAGCCATCAAGTGCCTGGTTTACGACGGGAGTGGCAACTGCTCCGGGATAGGGGAAGGTCAAGAGCAGATGGCCATCGAGCTGCTTGAGGTGATGCTTGATATACGTATTTGGGCCAGCCGATGCTACGGGATAAGGCATGGAGCGAGCATCGGCGATGAGGGGCTGTGCGATCGCTAAGGCGAGGAGCAAGGCAGCCATCGAGGCCGCGAGATAGTGACAGATCGGAAGAGCGTCGTGTAGGGAAAGAGTGTTCAGAGCCGTGT
>CAZTQJ010000090.1:0-6013 GCA_964615615.1 uncultured Acidimicrobiaceae bacterium | reverse complement strand
CGTCAACAACACGGCCCAAGAGGCCGTCGCCAACAGGAACCGAAAGGATGCGACCGGTGGCACGAACCACCTGCTCCTCTTCGATGCTGTCCACGGAACCAAGAACAACGGCACCAATGGTGTCCTCGTCGAGGTTCATCGCTAGTCCTAGGGTTCCGTCAGCGAACTCCAGGAGCTCGTTCACGGCGGCGTTGGGCAGGCCCGAAACACGGGCGATACCGTCACCAACCTCCACGACGCGGCCCACCTGTTCGGCGCCCACCTCGGGGGTGTACTCGGCCACATGCCGGCGCAGAGCGTCGGTAATTTCATTGGCACTGATCGTCAGTTCAGCCATCAGGCAACTCCCTCTTCACTTCGATCGTTAGTTGAAAACTTCGGTACGTAGTCGTCATTGCCCAGGTGCTCGCGGAGCACGTTGAGCCTTCCTCGGGTAGTGGAATCGATCCGCAGGTCACCAAGTTCCACAATGGCTCCAGCCAAAAGGCTGGGGTCAATGGAAACCTGGAGTTCCACCTTGTTACCCGTAATTTTGCTCAAGGTGTCTGCAAGTGAAGCTTCACTTGCAGGAGTAATTTCTTGAGCAGAGCGAACCTTGGCAACTCTCCAGCCTCGAGCCCTTGCGGTCTCTTCGACGAGAAAATCGAGCGTTCCTACGAAGTCGCGAGCCCGTCCACCAATGACGGCGTAGGCAGCGAGCTTGATGGTGTCAGGAGAAACGCGGCCATCGAGCAGTTGACTGGCAAGACCAATGCGAGCATCAACCGGAAGGTCACGGTCGGTAAAAGCGCGACGAAGTTCGCGGTTCGCTTCCACGGTGCGCGCAAAGCGAAAGAGCTCATCCTCGACGGCGTCAAGGGCGGAAAGCTCAACGTTCTCGAACAGGGCACGGGCGTAACCGCCAACGCGGGTTCTTGCGCCAAGCACGCCCAGTGCGGGCTCGCGCTCGGCTTGGCCTTCGCTGGCACGACGGGCGCGCTGAGCGAGCCAGCCCAAGGCCTGGGGCACATCAGTAGCCGAAGCGACGAAGGCGGCGAAAGCAGCGAGGCGACTCGCTGGCTTTCCCAGCTTTGTGTCGAGCAACTCGGCTACCACGGCACGCCGCGCAGCAGGGAGCACCGCAGTGTCGGTAAGCGCAGCACGCAGCTCACCCTGACCCGCGACCGCACGGTCGAGGGAAGCAAGGTCGCTCGCGCATGCAGCAAGCTCGTCGGCCGAGAGGGCCTCAAGCACCGCAGCGGTGTATCCCTGGAGAGCGGGGACCATGGTTAGGCCTTACCTCCAGAAGAAGCCTTCAAGGCTCCAATGGCTTCGTCAATCAAGTCCTGGTGGGAAGCGGCGTTGACCTCACGGCCAACAATCTTTTCCACTACCGAAAGCACGACCTCGCCCATCTGGGCTGCAGCCTCTTCAACAGCACGTTGCTTTGCGAGCGCGACGTCTGCTTCACCGGCGGCGCGGATCCGATCGGCTTCGGCCTGAGCTGGTGCCGTGGCATCGGCACGAATCTGGTCAGCAGTGTGATTGGCCTGGGCGATGATCTCGCGAGCCTGCCCACGAGCTTCATCAAGGGCGGCGCGCTTCTCATCATCAGCCGCGGCTGCGTCAAGGCGTGCCTGTTCGGCTGACTCCAGGGCAGTACGAATCTTCTCCTGTCGGCCCTCCATCGCCTTATTCAGCGGTGGGACGATGTACTTGGTGATGAGGAACAAAATCACCGCGAACACCAACAGCTCGACGAAGAAGGTTCCATTCGGTAGAAGGAAGATTCCAGCTAGTTGCATCGTTGCTCTCGATCTGACTCGTAGTGGGTGTAACTATCCGTTACCAGGGGGCACGAGGCCCCCGGGCAACGGCATCTTCGTCCTACTTGGCGGAGAAGACGTAAACAAACACGACCATGAAGAGGAGGTTGATGAAGTACATCGCCTCCGCAAGGCCGACCGTCAAGAAGAAGTACTGACGGGCCTTGTCTTCAATCTCAGGCTGGCGGGCAATCGCTGCGATGGTCTGCGAACCCGCAAGACCGTCACCGATCGCCGCACCGACGGCGCCTCCGCCGAGGGCGAGTCCGCCACCGACTAATGCACCGGCGATCCGTACCGCCTGCTCCATTCCAGTTGCTGCCATGGTTCCTCCTTAGGTTTCTTACTCAGAGATCATTACGACGGCTCAGTGGCCGTCTTTTGTCGTCGCCATACCGAAATACATAATGGTCAGTAGGGCGAAGATGAATGCCTGGATGGCACCGACGAACATGTCGAAGGGCTTCCAGACCAGCTCGCCGACCCAGAAAATATAGATCGGAAGCAGCGAAGAGATCACGACGACCATGAGGCCACCGGAGAACATATTGCCGAAGAGACGGAAGGTCAGGGTGATCGGCTTGGTGAGTTCTTCAATGATGTTGATCGGGATCAAGGCCTTGTAGGGCTGGGCGTAGTGGGCAAAGTACCCGCGGATGCCACGGACCTTGAAGGACTTGATGTGCACCCAAACTATGACCGTCAAGGCCATGGCCAAGGGAAGGTTCACGTCAGCGGTGGGTGAAACCATCCAGTGCTCGGTGGGAATGATTTCCAACCAGTTGCAGGTGAGCACAAAAAGGAAAATGCAGACTGCGAGGGGAACGTAACGGCGACCTTCTTCAGGCATGGCCGAGTCAGCAAGCTCGGTGACCTGCTCAGTGATTGTTTCAAAGAAGAGCTGCAGTTTGCCAGGAACGCCATCGGTGATCTTGCGACGCATGAGGAAACCGAGGCCAAGGACGATGGCAGCGGCAATCAGTGAAGACCAGACCACGTCAAAGTTGATCGTGAGGCCAAAGACTTCACGCGTCCCCTTGTGGTCACCAACGGAGATATCGGCGCCTGCCCACAGCATGGCCTTGTTGAGCACTACAGCGTTCACGATCCTCCTCTCCCTAAATTCACTACCCGTGCGACATTAGCGACAAAGGCGAGTTGGAAAATCACCAAACCAACCACCAGGCCAATCCCCAAGGGGGCTAGGACGACAACCATAACAACTGCCACGAGGGTGATGATTCCCAGCCGAGCAGCTGTCCTCGAACTCAGCAGTCTGCGAACCACTTTGGGGTTCTCTTCACCCTTGGTTTCCACCTTGGCCACGGCCGAGTCCATGGCACGCAGGTTTAACACCGCGAGGCCAAGGCCGAGGACTATGCCAAGTCCGGGCAGAAGTTGACCAAAGGACAGCGCGGCCACTACGGCCAGGCCTCCGAGGATCATGGCGGTCAAAATGGTCCGGCGCAGCACCGAACGCAGTCCTTGGAGATCTACGCGATCAAAGGCTCCGCCACTCATCGTGATGATCCCATCAGGTAAACCTGCGGATTTGGGCAATGGCGCTTGCCGCAGCGGCCACTGATCCCAGCAAAATGCCCACAATCAGGCAGATTGGGCTGCTCTGCAGCAGCCGATCGACCACTAAGCCCAGCAGCAGGCCCAAGGCCACACAGGCGGCGATTGATGTCCCGAGGCCGATGAGCGCAAAGGCGCCAGGCAGGGGCGGCAGGGGTGCCTTGGCTTCGTCGGGGCCTTGAGGCTCTGAAGTCATGGCTGGTTTGAGCGTTGGTCATGAGAGAGGTCTTGGCTTAGGCGCATTATGAGGGAAATGCCCTTAACCACCCTTCCACCCTACTCGGCGCTGGCGTCAGACCCCAACTGAGGCCTCGGTGAGGGTCGCCTAGCTTCAGCGGAGTTCGCCAATTGCTCAAGTTCGGGCTCTGCCATGGGCTGGGTCCGCCAGCCCATGGGGTGCAAGACCGTGTAGAGCAGGATCAGCAGGGCTAGCGCCCCAAAGGGAATGATGGCGTTGACAGTGGGCCAAAAGAGGGGGAAAAGCACGAAACCCGAAAGCAGTGCCGTCCAGGCCCACAAGATCAGCACGCTGCGCGCATGCCCGTGGCCGAGGCGCATCAGGCGGTGATGGATATGGTTTTTATCCGCAACGGAGAAGCCCGATCCCGAGACGGTGCGGCGGATGAAGGCAAAGGCCATATCAAGCAGCGGCACACCCAGAATGAAGAAGGGGATGAGCAGTGGGGCGAAAAAGAAGAAGGTGACTCCGCTGGCCGGTGGAGTGCGCCCACCAATCACCATGGTGGAGGCCGACATCAAGAGTCCCAGGAGTAGTGCTCCCGCATCTCCCATAAATATACGGGCGGGGTGATAATTAAAGGGTAAAAAGCCTAAGCAAATGCCGCAGGCAATGCAGGCCACGAGGGGGCCAATGTTCGAAGCCGGCAGCAGTCCGAGATCCATAAGTCGAAGGCCGTAGATCGCCAATGCCCCACCCCCAATGGCCACCACGCCTGCAGCGAGACCATCGAGACCATCAATGAGGTTGGTGGCATTGGTCAGTGCCACCACCCAAAAGGCCGTCACCAGGGGCGTGACGCCTGGGGTGAGCACGAGGTAGCCCGCGAGGGGAACTTTGAACTGATACATCGTGACGCCCAGGAAGTAGAGGATGGAGGCTGCCAATACCTGTCCGGCAACCTTGGCAGGAGCCGACATCTCGCGCCTGTCGTCAACGAGGCCGACCACAAAGATCGCCGCTGCAGCCAACACGACACCCAGCGGTTCAGAGGAGCCTGCGAAGACCGGATGAAGCGGATGCATGAGCGCCGCAGCTGCCATGGCTACGCAGGCTCCAATGAGCATGGCGGCACCGCCGCCATAGGGAGTGACGCGCTGATGCACCTTGCGCTCATCAGGTAAGGCCACGTAACCGACCTTGAGGGCAGTCCTTCTCACCGGGATCACAAAAAGCGCCGTCACCACGGCGGCGATCACGATGACGAGGGCATACCACCCAAGAGGAGGCAAAGGGATTCCCTAGGCGTCTCGGCGTGAAGGGCCGTAGGGCGGAAACTTGGCACAGAGTTCAGCAACCTCGGCACGAATCTCTGCGATGGCTCCTTCGTCGCTGCGCGATCGGAGACTGCGAGCGACCAAGCTCGCAATGGTCGCCATCTCAGCCTCTCTCATGCCTGCGGTGGTTTGGGCAGGGCTACCCAGGCGAAGGCCTGAGGTAACAAAGGGTGAGCGTGGGTCGTCGGGGATGGTGTTGCGATTCACCGTGATCCCCGCTCGGTCCAGAACTTCTTGGGCTTCCTTACCGGTTACCTCGCCGTCGAACTCGGTGAGGTCAAGCAGGACCTGGTGATTCTCGGTGCCGCCTGAAACCAAACGGAAGCCTTCAGCGTCAAGACCCTTTGCCAGGGCAGCGGCATTCGCCACAACCTGAGCGGCATAGGCCCTAAAGGAAGGATGCGCTGCCTCGCGGAAGGCCACTGCCTTGGCCATGATGGCGTGCTCCAAGGGACCGCCTTGAAGACCGGGGAAGACCGCTGAGTCAATGGCCTTGGCGAGATCGGCATTGCACAAAATGGCGCCACCCCGAGGTCCACGCAGCGTTTTATGCGTTGTGAAGGTCACCACATCAGCAATCCCGACTGGCGAGGGATGCGCGCCACCGGCAATAAGGCCTGCGGGGTGAGCCGCATCGAACATCAACTTCGCACCGATCTCATCGGCGATGTCGCGGAAGGGCTGAGGATCAATAATGCGCGAATAGGCCGTTGCTCCAGCCACGATGAGCTTGGGTCGCTCGGCGAGTGCCAGTGCGCGCACGTGATCAAAGTCGATGATTTCTCCCACTTCGCCACGAGCTGCTCGTGGCGTCAGGCCGTAGGAAACAAAGCGCCAGATCTTGGAGGTGAGTGATGCAGGCGAACCGTGGGTGAGGTGACCGCCCTGGTCGAGGCGCATCGCGAGCACGGTGTCGCCGGGATCGAGCAGTGCTTGATAGACCGCGAGGTTTGCGACGGCTCCGGCATGGGGCTGCACGTTGGCATGCTCTGCACCAAAGAGGGCCTTGAGTCGCTCGCGGGCGATGTCTTCGACCTCATCGATGATTTGATTACCGCCGTAATAGCGACGTCCGGGGTAGCCCTCGGCGTACTTGTTGGTGAGCAAGGTTCCCG
>CAZTQJ010000089.1:0-6015 GCA_964615615.1 uncultured Acidimicrobiaceae bacterium | reverse complement strand
CGAGTCCGCAATGCCACCGCGAAGCGCTCCCAACTCATTTGGTCTTCCATGGGGTCAAAGCCGAGGTGAGCCAACTCAGGCACGGACTTGCGGGTGAGGTCGCCCTCTCCACCCAAGGCAAAGGCTGCGGTGGAGCGAACCACCACAGGCTGGTCCACGGGAGGTGGAGAGGAAATAAACATCTCTCCGAAGCTCACCGTGTCGACGAAACGCAATTCCCCACCTTGGGTGAAGGTGATCACGACGTGGGTGTGCTTGAGCTTGGCTTCCTTGGCTGATTTCGTCCTAAAGAACTGGCCATGCGCCCCAAGGTGCATCACCAGATTGTCGCCATTGTCGAGCGTGCAGACGATGTACTTACCCAAACGGCCAACGGACTTAATCGTTCGGCCTTCGGCACGGTCACGGAATTCTTTAGCCGACTTGTGGCGACGTACGGAGCGCCCGTTGGAGACTGCCACCAACTTGATTTTCTTATTGACAATGTCGCGAGACAGGTCTTGGCGAATGGTTTCTATTTCTGGTAGCTCAGGCACTGGCTACTCCCTCCCATGCTTCTTGAGCCGCGACTTGCTCAGCGGCCTTCTTCGATCGACCTTCACCGCGTCCGGCAATCCTGCCGTCCACAAACACCGTGGCTCCGAACCAACTGTCGTTGCCAGCACCACCAAGGTCCACCAGCTCGTAGCGAGGGCCCTCGCCATGGTGCTTGGTTGACCATTCGTGCAGTTGAGATTTGAAGTCCAAGCCACCGGGGGCGGCAATTTCGCGCGTAATCACTGGATCAAGCTGGCCAAGAACAAAACTTTTGGCCGCTTCCAAACCACCATCAAGGTAGATCGCACCGATGAGGGCTTCAAAGCCATCCTCCAGGACAGAAGGCATGGACGCGACCTTGAGGTCATGAAAGGAGCGCCCAAGTTCCAAGTCGCCGTCGAGGCCGATGGCGAGCGCTCGCTCGGCGAGCACGGTTGAGCTCACGACCACCGCTTTGACCTTGGCGAGATGACCTTCATCGAGTTGCGGATAGCTCTTCCAGAGGTGTTCGACGACCACGAAGCCCAAGATGGCGTCACCAAGAAACTCCAAGCGTTCATTGGAGTCAAGCTCGTGCTCTGAGGCGAAGCTTGCGTGACGAAGCGCCAACTGCAGCAGGGATGCATCCGTGAAGTGGTAGCCATACCGCTCGGCAAGGGAAGGGGGATCAGTTCGCTCCAAGCTTGGCGCAGACGTAGTCGATGGAGTCCTTGACCGTCTGGAGGTCCTCTAGGTCCTCGTCATCAATCCGAAAACCCACGGTACGCTCGCCAAACTCCTCTTCGAGGGCCTCTACGAGCTCAATCAGGGCGAGGGAGTCTGCGTCAAGATCTTCGGCAAAACGGGCTGTTTCGGCCACCGTCGACGCATCAATTTCGAGGATCTCGGCCACCTGTTCGATGACGAGTTCAGCGACCTGTGCTCGAGTTAAGGGAGCACCACCGAGGTGAGTTTCAGCTGGCATGGCTTCTCCTTTTGCTTAAATACTCGAGATAACTGGATTATTTTACCGGTTCTGAATGGATTTCAAGCGGATAGGGGGCTGTCGCCCTCAGGAAGGCCAATACTGAGGGCCTCAGCGATGGCTTCAACCACGCCCGTTGAGGCCATTTCGTAGCCCACGGCGGTCGCATTTTCTATGGCTCGTCCCGTCGATGAGCCGTGGCTAATGACACAAACTCCATTGAGCCCCAGCAGCATCGCTCCCCCAGCTCCCTCGGGATCGAGTTCCCCAGCAAGTGGCATCAGTTTGGGAAGCAAGACTGCAGCCGCAGCCTGGGCCTCTTCGTCTGAGGTGAAAATCTCGAGCAACTTGCCCATAATGAACTTCAGCGAACCTTCCAGGGTCTTGAGTGCGACGTTGCCGGTAAAGCCGTCGGTGACCACCACATCAACGGGCGAAGGTAGCAAATCGCGACCCTCAATATTGCCGACGAAATTGATACCGAGTGCTCCTGAGGCGAGTAGTGCATGGGTCTCTTTGACCAAAGGCGTGCCCTTCGAAGATTCCTCACCAATCGAAAGCAGGGCCACGGTGGGCTCACTGAGGCCGTAGCGATGGCGGGCAAAGGCTGAACCCATTTGGGCAAATTGCACGAGCATGGCTGGCGTACATTCGGCATTTGCTCCCGCATCCAACATCACACAGGGTGTCGAGCCTGGGCGAGGTAGTGGGGTCGCAATGGCGGGGCGAATAACCCCGGGAAGGCGGCCCATGCGAAGCAGGGCTGAGGCCATCGTTGCACCGGTATTGCCGGCGCTCACCATGGCTGAGGCCTTGCCATCACGGACTAATTCTGCGGCGCGAACCAAGGAGGAGTCCTTCTTGCGTCTCACCCCTTGGGCCGGATCATCGGCCATGCCGATCACTTCGCTGCAGGCGAAGAGTTCGAGGCCTTCGTGATCACCGACGAGTTCAGGGACTCCGACCAGGGTGACTGCTAATCCTCGCTCTTGGGCGAGACGGGCACCTTCAATGGCTACTGCTGGGGCGGCGTCGCCACCCATGGCATCAATGGCAACAGGAAGCGTGGCCAAGATGCTTGCATCGAGCCGCGTCCGGGCGGCCACTAGCTAGCCGATCTCGACGGCTTGGCGACCCTTGTACCAACCACAGCTCTGGCAAACCACATGAGGCAACTTGGCGGTATTGCAACGCGGGCAGACGCTACGGGCTGGGCGGTCAAGCGTCCACGCGGAAGCACGACGACTCCGGGTCTTGGCTTTTGAGGTCTTGCGCTTTGGGACTGCCATCGGATGCTCCAGATTCGTGGGGGTTAGACGGGGACATTCCCGTCGAAACCGGTATAGAACACTTTAGCCGATCCCGAGACCCTTCCTTCAGGCCTCTATCGGCGCTATGGCTCTGTAGGCGGCCAGGGAGTGCTCCGCGAGCTTTTTGGTGATCCCCTCAGCAGCCAAGGACCTGAGGGCTCGGTTCACGCAGCGCAGGGGAATCCCCGGAGTCGACACGGCAAGAGACAAGCCTTCTGGCCCCCTGAGAAAGTGCCCAAGCACCATGGCTCCCTTCAGGCGCTGATGGGCCAGAAGCCACGCATCGGGGGTGCTGGCAAGCACGGCGTCGATCTCGCCCTTGCGCAGCGCCTCGGCGGCTGCGTCGAGATCACGATAGCGATGAAAGGCAAATTTAGGTTTCAGCACCTGATGCAAGAAGGCCGAACTCGATGAGGCCTTCACGACGCCAAAGCGAAGGGAGCGAAGCAAGGGCTTTGCTCTTGCGCCAGTAAGCGATGACTTCCGAAGTCGATCAATCTTCCCAGGGATGCCGCTCGAGGCCAGGACTACGACCGATTGCGTAAGCCGAAAATACGCTTGCGAAAGCGAAACGCTTTTCGCATGCTTGGCCTGTGAGGAAATCTCGGAGATCGCTAGATCAAAACCTTTGTGGCCGGGAGCCAAGAGCTGATCAAAGCTCAGTTCCTGCCAGCGAATCTGCTTGCTCGTATAACCAAGCTTGGCGGCCAAGGCATAGGCAAGGCCTGACTCAAAGCCTTCGCCCGAGGCAGGCTGATTATTCATGAACCAAGGCTCGTAAGCGGGTGAGGCTGTGGCAATGGTCAGTCGACCCTGGTGAGCTGTATGGGCATGGCTCAGGACTTGGCAGGCTTTATCGCCAGGCTTGACTGCTCTGGTGTCAAAGCTTGTGCTGCTGCTTTGCGGAGCGGCCACACTCTGGCCGCAGGCCGAACTCAAGACCGCGATGCCAAGGATGGCAAGCACGGGGATCCGAAGGCTCCGAGGAGCAATCACTCGCTTGCCGTTGGGTGTTCACAGGACTCAAGGTTGCGATTGACGCCACAGTCCACGCAGAGGCCCAGGCAATCATCCTGACAAAGGGGCGCTAGGGGCAATGCCAAGAGGAGACTGTCGCGGGCAAGTTCTCCAAGGTCGACTGAATCGTCGCGAATGACGTAGGCCTCGGGAT
The DNA here is from genome assembly GCA_964615615.1 of uncultured Acidimicrobiaceae bacterium. Taxonomy (GTDB): domain Bacteria; phylum Actinomycetota; class Acidimicrobiia; order Acidimicrobiales; family RAAP-2; genus CAZTQJ01. The sequence continues at coordinate 2,033 of CAZTQJ010000089.1, read as the reverse complement.
CCTCACTCGCGCGAGCGGCCGGCAAGAAGCGTTCACGCAAGTTGACCTTCAGTTCGCCGGTGACTGGCTCAGTGCAGCGACGACACTCGCCCACCCAAGCCACACTGGCCTCACCCACGAGCACAATGGCACCCGATGCATGCTGGAGTTCTCCCGTCATCACCACCTGCGCATCGGGCTCAATCCTCGATGCATATTCGGCAATGCTTTCGGGCTCTGGTGAGCCATCGGGGTCGAAGGGCGTCTGAAGCGACAGCGGGCTTACTCCTCCGGGCTGACGGAGTAGCGAAGTGACAGGGATCCTCCCCGTTGAGGCCACTAGAGATCCTGGTCGAAGAAGCCGTCGTCAGAACTGTTGTCACCGATCTGCGCAGCATCAACAACCTCCTCGAACTGCGCATCAATCGATGGGGCAAGGCGCTGACGGCCCTCTTGCACGGTGCGCAGAATCCTGTCGAGAGCAATTTCCATACCGGCAAGCTTCTGGTCGCAGTAGTCATCGGCTTCCATGCGAAGGCGACGTGCTTCATCGTCGGCGGCATCAATGACGCGCTGGGCTTCAATGCGGGCCTGGCGTACGACCTCAGTGCGAGAAACCATGCGTTCTGCCTGGGTTCGGACCTCATCCATGAGTAAGTCCGCTTCGCGCTGCTGGCGCGCGGCCATTTCCTCGCGCTCCTTTAAGACCCAGCGCGCTTGGCGGATCTCTTCGGGGATGCGATCGAGGGCGTCAAGGATAAGCCCTGAAAGTTCTTCCCTTGACACCATGACAGAACTCGACAGTGGCATCGCCTTGGCGTGATCAACCAGGTCAAAGGCCTGTCGGAGCAGGCCTTCAATGTCGAGATCAAGTGCAGGAGCCTCCTCAAAGGACTGAGGCGAAAGCTCGTCGTCGTAGCCGTAGATATCGCTCACGCTGTTCCTCCAACTTTTTCGACGGGGGCGACGTTCACCGCGGGTGGCACAAAGGCCGTGACGTCACCGCCATATCGGGCTACCTCGCGAAGCAGCCGTGAGGCCACAAATGACGTGGATGACGAGTTGGGGATGAAAAGCGTTTCAACGCCGGAAAGCTGGCGGTTCATCTGCGCCATCTGCAGTTCGTTCTCAAAATCTGAAACGGCTCGCAGGCCCTTGACAATGGCCGTGGCGCCTACATCGCGAGCGACATTCACGAGCAGGGTGGACACCGAAACAATGCGTACATTGCTCAGATGGCCGAGACTGGCGGAGAGCATGGCTTGGCGTTCTTCGAGGTCAAAGAGGGCCGAAGATTTCTGAGGATTCCGAAGGGCGGCAACGACGACCTCGTCAAAGAGTTTTGAGGCGCGCTCTACGACCTCAAGATGCCCGTTGTGGAAGGGGTCAAAAGACCCGGGAATGAGTCCGACGCTCACTGGTCGTCGCCCTCGGCGGGTTCTGTGATTGCCACGGTGACCAGCGTAGTGCCGTAACGGCGGGTTTTGAGGACGCTCCAGGGGGCGCCCAGCACAGGCGCGTCACGAGACTCAATGATGGCTGTGGCCCCTACAAAGCCAATGAGGAGTTCATCAAAGGCCTGAAAGCCGTAGGGCGGGTCAGCAAATACCCATTGCACCGGCTCAGGTGGTCGAAAGCCAGGGAGGCTGTTGCGCTGCACGCGACTGGCGGAAGAAGCGAGGCCCACCGCTTTCAAGTTCGCCTCAGTGGCCGCAAGGGCCTCATGAGAGGCATCAACAAAGGTCACTTGAGCGGCCCCGCGGCTGAGGGCTTCAATGCCCAGTCCCCCAGTTCCACAGAAGAGGTCAACCACCTTGTCATTTTCGATTCCCCCTAGGGAGAAGATCATGTCGAAGATTGCTTCTTTTACGCGATCGGTGGTGGGCCTGACATCCTTAGGCACCGCAGCGCTAAGCCGCCTACCTCGAGAAGTTCCACCGATGACCCGCATGCCACGTGACCCTACCGCCAACAAGAGCTCTGGGCCATCTAGGCCTTGAACAAGAAATCCGCATCATCGTCGGAAAGGAAAAGCCTTAGCTCATCGACAAGTT
>CAZTQJ010000088.1:0-6034 GCA_964615615.1 uncultured Acidimicrobiaceae bacterium | reverse complement strand
AGATAGCTTCAGGTGACTGGAGTTCAGACGTGTGCTCTTCCGATCTCGGGAATACTCGCTTACGCCGATAAATACATCGGGGGACAAGGCATGGTTGCCGCCCCGCGTGAACTTCCCGCTCAGATTTCCGCCAAGCTCAGCGCCATGGTGAGCGAATCAGCACTGACGCTCATTGAAGCGTGCTTGATTCGTGGCGTGGCGAGAATCGATTTCCTTGCAGATGACGAAGCGATTTATGTAAACGAGGTCAATACCATTCCTGGTTCGCTGGCGCGCTATCTCTGGATCGAACCGCCAGTGAGCTTCGCTGAACTCCTCACCGACATGGTCGCCGAGGCGATAAACCAGCCCACGGCGCTGAGCCTCTCAGCAGGGGCGGATGGCTCAGTCCTGCGATCAGCTGGCAGTATCGCCTCCAAGCTCGCCTAGGGGAGCCGCGAGCTTGCCTTGGCTGATGCCCTCGGCAACGCGGCGCATGGTTTGCTCCGCAGCAGCCGAAGGTCTTGCGCCCGGCTCTAATGCAGTAGCGAGCAAACTGCAGCCTTGCCAGGCCAAGAGGAGGCCATCATGGTCCTGGTTCATCCCGGCAAGCACCATTTGGGCTCTCCAGAGAGATTCCGAATGGCTGGCGAGGATCCTGGCGCGTTCGATTGCCCACCGAGCAAGGTCCATACTCCCGACGCTCTCTGCATCATCAAGCACCGACCAGGCTGCTGAAACGGCGAGCATCCCTATACGTGCACCGTGGCCTTCAGAATCCCACCACTGATAACCCGAAGGGCTGAGCGAGCAAGGCTCACCTTCGATGAGGCTGAGTGCTTCGCGATGTAAGGCGATGCGCGTTTGCGCATCGAGTGCCAACTCCGCCTCAGCGCAGAGTTGCACGAAGCGGTGGTAGTCCGTGTCAACATCGAAGAGTTGATAGCCCGAATGCGCACTGGCTAGAGGAAGGCGAGCGCTTCCAGCCTTTGTCGCTCCGAGCGCCCGTCGCAGGAGCGCGGCCGTATTAGCGAGCGTCTTGGAGCTTCCGTCACCATCTCGGCGGCCAAAGATCCGCGCTCGGAGTCGGTCTGCGGGCACCGCAGAAGATTGGTGCATGGCGAGGTAGGCAAGAAGTTCGATCGCCTTTCTCGAGCGCTCAGGAGCTAGTGGCTCGTGGAGTCCATCCACCCGAGGAACTTGGGTTAAGAGACGGAGCATGGGTGCTGTGGGTAGTAGCTGGGGCAGCCTCGGCAAGTCCATTTCGCTTACACGACCCTGGGAGAGGGCATCGAGATCACCGGCAGCACCGAGCAAGGGAGGGGCGAGATCGCCTCGACGCATGGAAATCCCCGCGAACGAGAGCGACCCATCGTCGGCGAGCACGCACTGGAGTGCACCCTGAGTGGGAACGGTAGTGACCACGGCAAGTTCACGACGAGATTCGGGACTGAGGAGTTCGGGGTCTCCAGTAAAGACCACTGATGCCCTCGGTCGCCTATGGACCTCACGCTCCACGACGTGGATATCGGCGCTGACAATGAGGTCCTCGGTCCATGGCCACCAGGACAACTGTGCCGTCGCGGCACGAAGCACCTGGCGTGCACCCGGTCCGCTAAAGCAAACGATCAGACCTGGGCGTAAGGGGGCAACGAAGGATGCACGCTCGCTATCACCTAGGCAAAGTAGCGCTGGTAGCTCTAGCGCTTCGCCACGATGCTGAATCTTGAGTCGCAGGTGACCATCGCTCGTGAATTCCGGTGATGCTCCAAGACCCTCATGTGAATCCAAGACCGCAACTGGTCCATCGTTACCTATTCCGAGAGCCAGCAGCTTTTCACTTAAGCCCAGGCGCTCTAGTTCTCCTAAGGCTGCAGCGACTTGGTCGACCATGGGTTCACTCACGATCGCATCAAGGGCCTCAAGTTGGTCAAGCAGGTCATCATCGAGGGCAGTCCAGGCTGCGTAGACGCGATCTCCGAGGGAGCGCCGTCGCCGCTTTAGCCAGGATGCGAGGAGGACGAGTCCCAATACGGAGCCTCCGGTCAGGCTGAGGCCGCCGGGCAACCAACGTCGAGGAGTGACCACGGCAAGTTCCTTGGAGCTTCCATCCCTGGCCTTGGTGCTTTGCGCAGGGGCCACTACTGCAGCGGCTGTCTTAGTCACGGAAAGCTCCGGTGCTTCTTGGCGCTCGGTGGCGCCTTGGGCAGGCCGAATATTTGGCGTCGGATTGACCTTCAATAATTCGGTGGGGAGCTTCAGGGACCATCCGGGAAGAATGAGGGAGGGGTCCACAAAGACCCGACCATCGTTCATCACTTCGCCTCGGTTGCTTTTCCAGATGGCAGTCCAGGCAGTCGGATCATCGAGACTTGCCTCGGCAATAGACCAGAGACTGTCATAGGGAGCGACGATCCAGTGAGCAGTCTGGTCAACTGGCTTCACCGAGTTCGACGAGGGCTCAGGCGCTCGTGCTGAAAGCTGATGGACTTGAGGCAGGCGAGGAGGACTTGCACTTGCTGGGCTTGCGGACATGAGCAAAGCAGCTAAGGCGGTGCCGACCATCCCAGCGCGTGCTCGAGTCAGAGGATCACTAGCCATGGCCCGCAAGAGATCACGCAGGCTCGCCAGGAGCGCACTCGCCCAGCCAAGCCAGCAACAGATCCATGCCCAGCCTGCTGTCCCTTCACGAAGGGCTGAGTGGATGCCCTGCGCTGAAGGAAGGCCGCCGAGCTTGAGTAGCACGCCAGGAACCACGGCGCCGAGTACGACGACAATGACCAGGCCTTGAAGGTAGCGCTTCACGAAGGGCTTCATGTTTTCGCCTGAGTGCTGATCGTGAAACTGATGCTTTGCGTTCCGCTGAGGGAAAGTTCAAGGGAGCAAGAGGCATCAGTGATCTGGATGGTCAAGGGCGCAGTGCTCATACCTGAGCGGCCGCAACCAGTGAGCAGGACTTGTGCCACCTTGTCTGTCGTCAAGGACAAAGACCTGCCTGGGGGTCCGGGAGGTAATGCGTAACTTGCCGAGCTGCTGGTTAAGCCATCTAGGTAACCCTGGGTCGACCAGCCCAGTGAAGGCTGGGCGCTCACGGGAGTCACGCTGAGGACAGAAGGAACTGATGCCGGGTAGCTGCCCTGCTTAAGCGCCGGAAGGCTGGGAGCAATGTTGGCTAATGGGACCTGCTCATGGTCTTGGCCAATGACGGGAGTTTCCGGAACCCCATTTAAGGCTCGCGGGCTTGCGAGCTGTGGCGACTCAAGCGCCGTGCTGGGCTTTGCCGAAGACCTTGCGTCCATGCTCTGGCGCGAGGCGATGAGCTGTGGGCTTCGCCTTAGGCCGGGCAGATCTGGCCTTCTCCAGCCATGGCTAGAGCCGAGCGCAGCCAAGGCGACAAACGCAGTCATCATGACTAGCCAGCCTGCAGGCGTCTTTGATCTCTGTAGCTTCGCCACCAGTCGCTCACCCTAGAACCGGGTGTTGAACAATTACGGTCGCCCAGCTTCGGTTCCATCGCTGCACGCTTCGTACTGAAACCCCAAGAAGATCCGCTGTTTCACGGGCTGAATAGCCCAGTGCAGCCTGGGCAAAGGCCGCTCGAGTTTCTTGGTCATTTCTCAGGATCTTGAATGCGGCAAGGGTGCCAAGGCGCCATTCCACGTCACCAAAGGCATCAAGCTGATCAGCAATTTCATGAGGGATGCGTTTTGCCTGAGGCCGCAGCGCAATGATTCTTCGACTGCAGCGCAGGCGCGCGGCAGAGAGGAGATCCTTTGCGACAAAGTCGCGATGTTGCCCGGCCCAGAGGTCGATAATTTCCCAGAGTGCTACCACGAGTTCGCTGAGACATTCTTCAGGACTGAAGGTCGGGCTTCCCCAGTCAAGGCGTTTAGCCAGACCCGGGATTCCTGGCAACAAGGCTTGGAGTAGGCCACGCTTGAGGTCGGCATATTCATGGGCCTTCTCCAACATGGTGGTGAGCACAAGATATTGATCCACTGGCTTGAGCCGCAAGGTCCCGATGACCTCGCTGAGGTCGCGACAACGCGCGAGGGTCTCAGGATGGCGCTGAACCAGTTGGCGTGCTGCTTCTTGAGCACTGGCTTGACGGCCACTGATCTGCCACTCCCGATCGAGTGTTTTGAGAATTGCTTGCTCCGTGCTGGACATGACAACAAGCTCCACCCTGAGCTTCCTCAAGTCCTTCCCCAAGGGCATGGAGCGGTTCCCCACTAGGGTGGGGAAGGTGAACATTGAAGAGTTTTATTCAGCCAATGAAGGTCGTCGTACTTCGTCTGAGGTGGAGTTGGGCCGCGACTGGAGCGACGATGCGCAGCAGCGTTTCGCCTTGAGTTGGGTTGCCGATACCAAGGACCTCTATCTCATGGTCGAACCCTTGACCGCCGTCTTTGAAGATCCCCTGGGTGACATCACGGTGAATCCCGAAGAGACCAGCGCCTTGCAGGTGGAAATCCTTGGTCAAGTGGAGAGTCTCGAAGTGCTTCACGAAGCGCTTGCTGGATGGGAAGAAGCCATGCTTTTGCCGGACTCATTATCCTGGCTACGCAGTGCGCTGAAAGCCGCCGGCCTTACTGAGGCCTAGGCATGGAGCTGCTCATCAACCTTGAGGCTGGTAGTAGCGCACTCAGGCTGGCCGAAGAGCTTGATGAATTCACCCTTGTCGTGCAAGCAGGAGCAGTTCTCGACCCCGAGCACGCGCTCGTCCACCTTCTCGATCACCACCACCTTGGCCAGCTCATGGAAAGCGGCGACCTTGCCCTCAATTCCGATGCCATCAGCTTTCTGGCGGCTGGCACCGTCGGCCCTGACTGGGAAGATCGTTGGCAGCAAGCCGTTAGGCGCGCTAGCAAAATAGCTCGGGTGAGCCCAGATGGACAGGTACTGGCTCGGGTGGAGTGGTCCTGAGCCGCTCGGGGTGAGCCCCCTGCGCTCAGGGTTGGGTACGCTAGGCACGGTCACTTCGAGTGAAGTGATGAGACCAGGGGGTTGGTGACGTGAAGCGCTACGACAAGCTGTTTATTGGCGGGGAATGGGTTGCGCCCAAGGGGGCGGGAAACATTGAAGTGTTCTCACCAGCAAGCGAGCAGCTCGTTGGCGTTGTCCCCGAAGCGACTGAGGCTGATGTCGATGCAGCAGTAGCGGCAGCGCGAAGTGCCTTCGATCAGGGTCCCTGGCCCAAGATGTCCATCGAAGAACGTGGAGAGGTGCTCCGCAAGGTTGGCATTGCGCTTCAGAACGAGCTCGAATCCATGGCAACCATCATTACCGAGGAGATGGGAGCACCTTTCATCTTCAGTCAACTTGGTCAAGTGATGGCTCCCTCAATGGTTTTTAGCTACTACGCAGATCTCGCCTCGAGCTACAGCTTTGAAGAAGTGCGGACCGGCGTATTGAGCCCTGAGGTCCTTGTGCGCAAGGAGCCACTTGGTGTTGTCGGCGCAATCATCCCCTGGAATGTCCCGCTCTTCCTTGCCTCAGCAAAGCTTGCGCCGGCGCTCTTGGCCGGTTGCACGGTGGTGTTGAAGACCGCGCCTGAAACACCCATGGATGCATTTCGCCTGGCCGAAATCTTTGAAGAGGCTGGCCTGCCTCGTGGTGTGCTTTCGGTTATTCCCGCAGACCGCGAAGTTTCTGAATACCTCGTACGTCACCCTGATGTCGACAAGATCTCCTTCACCGGTTCCACCATTGCTGGTCGCAAAATCGGCGCCATCTGTGGCGAGCAGCTCAAGCGTTTCACGCTTGAGCTTGGTGGCAAGTCGGCCGCAATCATCCTCGAAGACGCCGATCTTGCTGCGGTGATTCCGACGCTGATGCCAAATGCCTTAATGAACAATGGTCAGGCCTGTATCGCGCAGACGAGGATTCTTGCTCCACGCTCTCGTTACCAAGAGATCGTTGACGCCATGGTCGCTGATGTGGAAACGAGCTGGAAGGTCGGCGACCCCATGGACGTCACCAATGGTGTCGGGCCTTTGGTGGCCTCACGAGATCGGAAGAGCACACGTCTGAACTCCAGTCACCTGAAGCTATC
>CAZTQJ010000087.1:3896-6041 GCA_964615615.1 uncultured Acidimicrobiaceae bacterium | reverse complement strand
AGATAGCTTCAGGTGACTGGAGTTCAGACGTGTGCTCTTCCGATCTCGTCATGGTTGGGCTGACCTCGGTGGGTTCAGGCTCACTTATCATGGTGATGCTCTTGGCGGTCTACCCCATGGCGAAGGCCCGGGGTCTCGTTGGCACCGATATCGTTCAAGCGATTCCCTTGACCATGGCAGCTGCCTTAGGACAACTAGCCTTTGGCCACATCGAGTTTTCCCTTACCGCAGCCATCTTGGTGGGAGGAATTCCCGGCGTCGTCATCGGTTCGCTGCTGGCCCATCGAGCCCCAGAACGTATCTTGAGACCAGCCATTGGTCTGGTGCTCCTGGCCTCAGGCTTGAAATACATCGGCGTGCCCCCAACGGCACTTGGCCTCGTGATCGCTGTTGTGGTGATTATCGCCCTGAGCGTGAGCTTCTTAGTCGGCTCAGTTAATGATGACGAAGTTCATCACCATGAAGATCAGTTCAGCGGTCCATCGATTCCCGTCTAAGCCAAGATGGCGTGCTCAGCGGCGCTGGCCGCCATCAGGAATTAGCTAGGCAGGTCAATATCGCTGAGCAGATCGCGGAGTTGACGGCCCATCTCGCGGGGATTGCCGGCCACGCTGCCGATCTCTTCGCCTTCAACGCTGATGTCATCGCCGGGTTGGTAGAGAGAAACTCTGAGGCCTCGCCCGCTTTTTGCAGCGAGCACAACGTAGGGCATGCCGATCTGGCCTGAATCACGGGTTGCCATGATTTCGCCCTGAGGCCCACGGCTGAGATCCCAGCCTGGAGTTTGGGCTGCGGCCATACTGCGGTCGAGTTCGCCGCCACTTGAAAATCCTGATCCTTGTGCGATGACTCGACCCTAGGTCCTGTCTGTGACATTGCTGTGCACCCTTCGAGGGCCTTGGAGTCCTAGATTGAGGTATCCCTAATCGAGGAGTAACTCAGTCATGGCGAAGAAGGTCTTAATCACCGGCGCAGGTTCAGGTTTCGGTCGTGGAGCGAGTTTGGCGCTCGCCGCACGCGGTCACGAGGTCATTGCTACGACAGAAACGGCCGAACAGGCAAGCGCCCTTCGTGCTGAGGCACCGCAACTCATCGTCGAGCAACTCGACATCACCACCGCGGATGTCAACAAGGCCGCTGATTGGGAAATCGATGTTCTAATCAATAACGCCGGTGCCGGACAGACCGGTCCGATGGCAGATGTACCCATGGATCGCGTTCGCCGCCTCTTCGAGGTGAACGTCTTTGGAACCTTGGCCATGACCCAAGCGGTATTACCACAGATGCTCAAGCGTGGAACGGGGCGCATTGTCATCGTGTCTTCCATTGCTGGAGTGCTCGCAGCACCCACCTTTGGTCCCTACGCCATGACCAAGCACGCACTCGAAGCGATGGGCAAGGCCATGCGTGGCGAGGTTGCCGGCCAGGGTGTGGATGTGACCCTGCTCAACCCCGGTCCCTACGACACTGGCTTTAACGACCGCATGGCCGAGTCCATGTGGGAATGGTTCGGGGACAGTGCCAGCAATGCTCCCTCAAAGGAGCTCTTCCAACTCGTGGGCGACTTTGTCACTACTGATCAGTTGGACCCCCAAGAGGTCATCGACCGCATGGTCGAGCTGGTTGAAGCTGAGACGACCGAAGAGCACAATTTCGTGCCGCCGAGCCTTAAGGACCTTGCAACGCTTGCTTAAGTCTGGCTCCGCTTTCCCGGGCCCCTCATGCGCCCAGCGCAATCCCTGGCCTGCAAAGATGGCGCCATGACTACAGCATCAATCGAAGTATCTCGCCTCATTGAGGCTGAGCCAGCAGCCATTTTCTCGCTCCTGTGCTCGCCAGAAGGCCACGTTGCCATTGACGCATCGGGCATGCTGATGGCCGCCACCGGGGAAGCAGTGAAAGCAGTGGGCGACAGCTTTGTCGTGCACATGGATCGCGAATCGCTCGGCGACTATCCCCTTGGTCGTTATGACGTCACGGTCTTGATCACCTCCTTTGCACAAGACCTTGAGATCGCCTGGACCATCACCGGAAGTTTGAAGCCCGATATCGGGCACGTCTATGGCTACCGACTTGAAGCGGTCGAAGTAGGCACGCTGGTGACTTCTTTTTATGACTGGTCGAATATTCATCCCGATTGGAAAG
>CAZTQJ010000087.1:0-3796 GCA_964615615.1 uncultured Acidimicrobiaceae bacterium | reverse complement strand
AGATGGGCGCAACGCTGATGCACGAACACATCTTTGTATTGAGCGCTGACCACCATGCCAATTACGGACCTGGTGGCTACTGGGATGAAGAGACTCGCGTTGCCGACGCCGTGGCGAACCTCAAGCGGCTCGCCGAGCGGGGCATTAAGACCATTGTGGATCCCACCGTTGTTGGCCTTGGCCGCTATATCCCTCGCGTCCAAGAAGTGGCTGCCGAGATTGATCTCAACATCATTGTGGCCACGGGTATCTATACCTATGGCGACCTGCCTTTCCCCTACGTCAATCGCGGGCCGGGCACCATGCTCGAAGGACCAGAACCCATGGTCGAAGAATTCACCCGAGACATCACCGAGGGGATCGCGGGCACGGGTGTGAAGGCTGCCTTCCTCAAGTGTGCCGTAGAGCATGCTGACGCCAGCCCAGGTGTGCTGCGCAGTCTGCGCGCCGTTGGGCAGACTCACGTGGCCACCGGTGCCCCCATCACCGTGCATACCTCCTCACCTGAAATGACTGGAGATCTTGTTATTCGCGTACTCGGTGAAGAGGGTGTGGACCTCTCCAAGGTGGTCATTGGCCATGCGGGGGATTCGAACGACCTCGACTACCTCCGTCGTCTCGCTGACAGCGGAGCGATCTTGGGCATGGATCGCTTCGGTATTGATGTCTTTAACTCCACGGAAAACCGGATCGCCACCATCGTGGCTCTGGCTAGCGAGGGTTACTGCGACCGCATGGTCTTGGCTCATGACGCAAGTTGCTGGATTGATTGGTTTGGTCCCGACCCTCATGCCTTGCGCGATCTCCTCACGCCAAATTGGCATTACGAGCACATCTCCAATGACGTTTTGCCAGCACTCCTAGCAGCTGGCCTGAGCCAAGAGCAGATCGACCAAATGATGGTCACTAATCCTCAGCGCTATTTCTCCTAAGCGACCATCAGGGCTGAGCCCTGAAGCTCAGTATGGCGCGAGCCCTTGAGTCCTTCGGCCTTTCTCTGGCCAAGTGGCGGTGGCGCCTAGAGCGATAGCAGGCAAGTGTGCGCCTCCACTAACCTTGGGGAACGATCCGAAGGCAATTTGGGCCTCGGAACCGACCTGAGAGGACCCACCATGGCCGAGGCCGTCATTGTTGCAGCAGCGAGAACCCCCATTGGACGCGCAAACAAGGGAAGCCTTGTTGATGTTGATGCCTTTGCTCTTGCGGTAGCCGCTATTGACGAAGTCGCCAAGCGCTCTGGTCTTGATCGCAAGCTCATCGATGACATCGTGCTCGCCGAAAGTCTGCAGGGTGGTGGCGTTATCGCCCGCCATGCAGCGGTTACTCTCGGCATGCACCAGGTTCCAGGCCTTGCCCTCAACCGTTGGTGTGCAGCCGGTATGGCTGCGGTGCAAACGGCAGCGGCAACGGTGGTCTCGGGAATGGGGAGCGCCATCATTGCTGGAGGCACGGAATCGATGTCCTCCATGCCCCAGCAGTTGAAGTCGATTCCCGCTTCCGCCCGCGATTACCAGATGTGGATGAGCCCAGCGAACCCGGCTATGGATGAAGCACCTCCCTATGACATGGCAACCACCGTGGGTGAAAACACCGCAAGGATTGCCGGCCTCAGCCGTCACGATGTCGATGCCTGGGCTGCGCGCAGTCACGAGCGCGCTTTGGCCTCGATTGACCAGGGTTGGTTTGAGGATGAGATTGTTCCCGTCGAGTTGCCCGGTGGTGGCCTTTTCACCACCGATGAATTCCCTCGTCGTGGCGTCACCGTGGACTCGCTCGGGGCACTGCCCGTGCTTCGACCCAATATTGAGAACGCCACCGTCACTGCCGGTAATGCAGCTGGACTCAATGATGCAGCAGCAGCGGTCATGGTCACCAGCGCTGAATTTGCGAAGGCCAACGGCCTCACTCCACTTGCTCGCATTCGTGGGTGGTCAGCTGTGGGCGTGCACCCTGAGCGCACTGGCCTAGCACCCATCGAAGCGATTCCCCTAGCGCTTTCACGTGCGGGAGTGGACCAGGCTGATGTTGCGCGTTTTGAGATCAACGAAGCCTTTGCCTGCGTTCCCGTCGCGGCGGTACGCAGTCTTGGCCTTAACGAGGACATGGTGAACGTAAACGGCTCGGGCTGCAGCCTCGGTCACCCCATTGCCGCCACCGGCGCAAGGATGATTGTGACCATGCTGAATGAACTCCTGCGTGTCGGTCAGCCTCTTGGCGTCGTGGCTATGTGTGCGGGTGGCGGCATGGGTTCAGCCCTCGTGCTCGAGCGGCTCTAAGCGATGCCTGAGCCTCTCAAGGGAGGACCGCTGGAGGGAATCCGCATTCTGGCAATAGAACAGATGCAGTCCCTTCCCTATGCGACGCAACTCCTTGCTCGTCTTGGGGCCGAGGTCGTCAAGGTCGAGAACACTAAGGGCGGCGACCAGGGTCGCGGATCCTTGCCGGCAATGTTGGACCCCGAGGGTCGTAGCGTCGGGGCGACCTTTCTGCGTAACAATCTGCACAAGCAATCCATCTGCGTGGACCTTAAGGACCCTCGTGGCCGTGATCTCGTCCTCGAGCTGGCTAAGGGTTTTGATGTGGTGGCCGAGAATTTCAAGGCAGGAACCGCAGATCGCCTCGGCATTGGCTATGAGCAGATGCGGGCGGTCAAAGAAGACCTTGTTTATCTTTCGATCTCCGGCTTTGGATCCACGGTGGAGTCGCCTTACCAAGACTGGCCAGCCTTTGCGCCCATCGTGGAGGCCATGTCGGGGGTCTATGAACTCAAGCGCATGGGAGATCAACCACCCCTCGTTGCTCCAGCGGGAGCTCTGGGAGATATCGGCGCAGCCATGTTCGCCGTCGTGGGTGTGCTGGCGGCACTGCGCCAGCGTGATCGCAGCGGAGAAGCGCAATTAGTTGACATTGCGATGTTCGATGCCGTCGTTGCCATGACAGATATCGTGATGAATTTTTGGTCACTGGGCCAAAAGGGCGGAGCCGCTCCCGCACTCATCATGCATGGTTTTCGGTCCAGCGACGGCTGGTTCATTGTTCAAGCCGGGCGTGAGCATCAGTTCCACGCCTTGCTCACGACCATTGGGCATCCGGAATTAATTGACGATCCTCGCTTCGCGACGCGTCAAGGATGGGTAGAGCACTTAGAAGAAGTCCTTCGCCCTGCGATCGAGCAATGGGCTTCACAGAAAACCAAAATCGAGGCAGCCGAAGCGCTCTCGGCCGCTGGGGTCGCGGCGGGACCCTGCTTCACCGACGAAGAGGTTGTGGTTGATCCTCATCTCCTCGCTCGAGACATGGTGGTTTCCATAGCCAGAACAGACGGCGTGGAGCAGCCGGTGCTAACTCCGGGTAATCCGGTTCGGATCTCTTCGTGGCAACCCCACGAAGATGGCCGAGTGCCTTGGCTGGGCGAAGACACCGAAGCGGTTCTCCGTAAAGAACTTGGTATCGACAGCGCAGCAATTGCTCAGCTGCGCGACGACGGCGTCATTGCCTAATCTCCTCCATTGGGCAATCACCGGCACCTTGAGGCAATAGGCCCATCGGCAGGCAATCTCCAGGAACTCGCCAAGGGCATTTATGCCTGGATACAGCCCGATGGCTCCTGGTGGATCAACAATGCCGGACTGATCAGTGATGGAGGAAGTTCTTTCATTGTTGATACCTGTGCAACAGCTGAACGCACGCAGCGCTTCTTAGATGCCGCAGAACGCGCTTGCCCTGATGCGCCTATTCGCTATGCGCTCAATACCCATGAACACGGTGACCACACCTACGGCAACATTCTTTTGCC
>CAZTQJ010000086.1:0-6054 GCA_964615615.1 uncultured Acidimicrobiaceae bacterium | reverse complement strand
GCTTATGGAGTGGGCCAACCCGACGAATCTCGGGCATGTATGTTGCCTAGCGCCGTGGGTGACCTCCCTGACCGACCTGCCTCCCCCGCACGGCCGATCGAATTGGAACACCACCGCCATGCCATGAATCTCGAGCGAGGGAACTTTGGCCTCCGCGGAGACCCTGTGGAAACCCATCCCGCCTCCGAAGCCACTGCTCTGCGCATTGAATTCTTTGGAGACACGGTGGAGCGGATTTCGCCCTACGACCCGCTGACCGGGAATACCGGGGAACCCCTTGACGAAGTGGTCATTTTCGCAAGCACGCACTACGGGGCGAGTGCTGAGGGCATGCGCGAGGCCATTGTGGGCATTGAGGATGAATTGCGGGAGCAGCTGCAGCGCTTTACGGCTGAGGGCAAGTTGCTTGAGGCCCAGCGCCTGCGCAGTCGCACTGATCATGACCTCGAGATGCTCCAGGAAATAGGGGTGTGCTCGGGCATTGAAAACTACAGCCGCCATCTCGATGGACGCGCTCCTGGCGAAGCTCCCTATACCTTGTTGGACTACTTTCCCGAGGACTTCCTGGTGGTAATTGACGAGAGCCATGTAGCTGTTCCCCAGATACGAGGCCAATATGCAGGGGATAAATCACGCAAGACCACACTGGTTGAACATGGTTTCCGCCTACCCAGCGCCATGGATAACCGCCCACTGACTGCCGAGGAGTTCTACGAGCGCATTAACCAAGTGGTCTTTGTATCTGCCACCCCGGGACCTTTCGAACTCGAAGAGTCTTCGACCGTGGTGGAACAAATCATCCGGCCTACAGGCCTTTTGGACCCTGAGGTGCGTGTTGTTCCCACGAAGGGACAGATTGATGACCTCCAAGAGCGCATTGCTGCCAAAACTGCCGCCGGCTTCCGAACATTGGTAACGACCCTTACCAAGAAAATGGCCGAGGACCTCACGGAATATCTCGCCGAACATGGACACAAGGTCACCTACCTCCACTCCGATATCGATACGATCGCACGGGTAGAGATTTTGCGGGACCTGCGCCTAGGCGTTGTCGATGTCTTAGTAGGCATCAATCTCCTACGAGAGGGTCTCGACCTACCCGAGGTCGCCCTGGTCGCCATCCTCGATGCGGACAAGGAGGGCTTCTTGCGCTCAGCGTCAGCGCTTATCCAAACCATGGGACGTGCTGCGCGAAATTCCGAGGGTGAGGTTGTCCTCTACGCCGACAACATTACGAATTCGATGCGCCTAGCGATCGGCGAAACGCAACGGAGGCGAGAAACGCAGATTAAGTACAACGCTGAGCGTGGGATCGTTCCCGCAACCGTTCAAAAGGAAGTGCTCAACATTCTTTCGAGGTTGATGAACGCCGGATCCGCGCAGTCGGCCGACGCAAAGCGGCCACGCAGCACCCTCCCCGTGGGAGCCTCAAAGCGCATAGAGAAGCCACTCGACAGCGTCGATCTGACTGGCCTCGACGCCGATGCAAGGGAACTCCTCGAGGGACTGAGGTCGGCCATGGAATTGGCTGCTGCGGACTTACGCTTCGAGGAGGCCGCTGCTCTGAGAGATGAACTGGCGTCTCTCCAGTTGCTCTTTCGCGGTGGCAATTCCGCCACAATGCTTCCCAGCGACAACTAGCCTTCAGCCGTGTCCTCAGAGATTGTGATCCGTGGTGCCAATGAGCACAATCTGAGAAATGTTTCACTCAGCGTGCCCCGTGATCAGCTCGTGGTGTTCACTGGTCTTTCGGGATCGGGAAAGTCTTCTCTGGCCTTCGACACCATTTACGCCGAAGGTCAGCGGCGCTACGTGGAGTCTCTATCGGCCTACGCCAGGCAGTTCCTCGGTCAGATGGATAAGCCAGAAGTTGAGTCGATAGAAGGCCTATCTCCAGCAATCTCTATCGATCAAAAATCTTCCTCGAGAAACCCAAGATCGACTGTCGGCACGGTTACCGAGGTCTACGACTACCTGAGATTGCTCTTCGCTCGGGTGGGAACGCTTCATTGCACCATCTGCGGGGAGCCCGTTTCTCGACAGACCCCTCAGCAGATTGTCGACCTGATCTTGGCCTTGCCCGAGGGGCGAAAGATTCTTGTCCTTGCTCCTCTCGTCGAAGGTCGCAAGGGCGAGTATGCCGCCCTTCTCGAAGATCTCTCTCGCTCAGGTTTCGCTAGAGCGCGAGTTGATGGAGCCGTGATCGAGCTGGACGACCGCGAATCCCTCGACCTTGCACGCTATGAACAGCATGACATTGAGGCCGTCGTTGACCGTTACGTCGTGAAGGCTTCCCAGCGACAGCGGCTTACGGAATCCGTCGAAACCGCGCTCAAGATGTCGGGAAGCAAGGTGTGGGTATACGACCTCGATGGCGAGGAAATGATTCGCTATAACGAGGCATTGGCTTGTGCGAGTTGTGGGCTGAGCTTTGAAGAACCCTCTCCTCGCTCCTTCTCCTTCAACTCGCCCTATGGAGCCTGCCCCGAATGTGATGGCCTGGGCACGAGTTTCGAAGTGGACGATCAACTGCTCATCGCCGATCCCTCGCTCTCTCTTGAAGACGGCGTCATTGCTCCTTGGGCAAGCCAGCGAAGCGCTTTCTTTTCTGCACTGCTCTTAGGAGTAGCCGAGGAGATGGGCTTTGACGTCTCCACGCCCTGGAAGGATCTGCGAGCCAAGGATAAAAAGGCCGTCCTCTATGGCACCGGTAAGCAGACGGTGGATGTCAATTACCGCAACCGCTACGGGCGTCGACGTTCCTACAACGTCGCCTTTGAAGGCGTAGTTCCTTGGCTGAAGCGACGCCACGGCGAGGCTGATTCTGATTGGTCTCGGGATCAGGTGGAGCAGTACATGCGCCTCGTGGTTTGTGACAGCTGTGAGGGTTCTCGCTTGCGCCCGAGTTCTCTTGCGGTCCGTATTGACGGGAAGAATATTTTCGAGATCTGTTCGCTGCCCGTTGATGCCACCCACGCGGCCCTCGATGCACTTGCACTGACTGACAGGGAGATGCTCATCGGAGAGCGCATTCTCAAAGAGATCACTGCTCGCATGGAGTTCTTGGTTGACGTTGGCCTCGGCTATCTCTCCCTTGCCCGATCATCGGGAACCCTTTCTGGCGGAGAAGCTCAGCGGATCCGGCTTGCCTCGCAGATAGGTAGTGGTTTGGTGGGTGTGCTCTATGTGCTTGATGAACCATCCATTGGGCTTCACCAACGCGATAACAGTCGCTTGATTGCCACGCTGACGCGCCTCAGGGACCTGGGTAATTCCGTCATTGTGGTTGAGCATGACGAGGAGACCATCCTCGCTGCTGACTGGTCAGTAGATATTGGGCCAGGGGCAGGGGAGGAAGGCGGCGAAATTATCCATTGCGGTCCGGTGACGGGTAAAGGCGGACTGCTGACCAACAAGAAGTCCATCACCGGCGACTACCTGTCTGGCAGGCGCGCAATTGCTATTCCCGAACAGCGCCGTGAAGCCGGAGATGCTGTTCTCACTGTGGTGGGAGCTCGCGAGCACAATCTCCAAGATCTCACCGTGTCTTTCCCCCTCGGCGTATTCACAGCGGTGACGGGGGTGTCTGGTTCAGGCAAGTCAACCATGGTAAATGAAATTCTCCTGTCGAGCCTGTCCGCCACTATCCACGGGGCCAAGACTGTGCCTGGCCTGCACTCCAAGATCACCGGTGTCGAGCAGGTCGACAAAGTGGTGAGCGTTGATCAGGCTCCCATTGGACGTACCCCAAGATCGAATCCAGCTACCTACACCAAGGTCTTTGACCACATCCGGAAACTCTTTGCCCAGGTGCCTGAGTCCCAAGCTCGGGGTTATCAGCAGGGGAGATTCTCCTTCAACGTCCGTGGTGGCCGCTGCGAGGCCTGTCAGGGCGACGGCACCGTAAAAATCGAGATGCATTTCCTGCCCGATGTCTATGTGCCCTGCGAGGTCTGCGAAGGAGCTCGCTACAACCGAGAAACCCTGGAAATTCTTTTCCGGGGAAAGTCCATCGCCGACGTGCTGCACATGCCAATTGCGGAAGCCCAAATCTTCTTCGAACGCCAGCCAACGATTAAACGCCTCCTCGACACCCTGGTGGATGTAGGACTCGGTTACGTACGCCTAGGACAGCCTGCAACGACCCTCTCGGGCGGCGAAGCACAACGGGTCAAGCTCGCCACCGAACTCAGTCGCCGCCCAACGGGGCACACGCTCTATGTACTGGATGAACCAACAACAGGATTGCATTTTGAAGACGTCGCCCGTCTCTTGCATGTCCTCAGTCGGCTGGTGGATCAGGGCAATACGGTCGTGGTCATCGAGCACAATCTGGATGTCATCAAAACGGCTGACTGGGTCATTGACCTAGGGCCTGAAGGTGGATCTGGAGGTGGACGCCTCATCGCGGAGGGTTCGCCGGAGACGGTGGCCAAGGTGAAAGCGAGCTTCACCGGTACATATCTCGCGCCGATGCTGAAGCAGGCGAAGAACTAAATAATTGCCAGCATGCGATCTAGGGCGACCTTCGCCCATTGCGCTGTCTGCGTGTCAACAGTCACCTGATTAACGATCGTGCCCATGCGGAGTTCATCGATCACCCAGGCAAGGTGGGGGAGGTCAATGCGAGACATCGTTGAGCAGGGACAAACTTCTTCCTCGAGTAACTCGATGCGGAGTTCGGGGTGAGAGGCAGCAATGCGGTGAACCAGATTTACTTCCGTGCCGATCGCCACGGCGCTTCCCGCTTCTAGGGCATTCACCGCCTTGATGATGAAGTCAGTGGAACCAGATTGATCAGCGGCATCAACGACTTCGCGAGAACATTCAGGATGAACGATGACGACGCCCTGGGGATTGCGGGCTCGGAAGGCTTCGATCTGCTCCACAGTGAATCGCTGATGCACCGAGCAGTGTCCCTTCCACAGCAGGATTCTGGCGCGCTCTAGCGCTTCGACACTGAGGCCGCCGAGTTGCTTGGCTGGATCCCAGATGGCGAGATCAGCGTCTTCATATCCCATCGCGAGGGCCGTATTGCGCCCAAGGTGCTGATCGGGGAGGAAGAGCAGTTTCTCTCCCTGCGCTGGTAGCTGCTCACTGCCAAGCGCCCAGGTCAATACTGCAGCGGCGTTGGAAGAGGTGCACACAGCGCCACCATGCTCACCCACGAAGGATTTGATGGCAGCAGTCGAGTTCATGTAGGTAATCGGGATCACGGTCGAGCTATCCATCACTATCGCAATTTCTTTCCAGGCACGGTTGACCTGGTCAATATCGGCCATGTCCGCCATGGAGCATCCAGCAGCCAAGTCAGGCAACACAACTTTTTGGTGCGGACCCGTGAGTACATCCGCTGATTCAGCCATGAAATGCACTCCACAAAAGACAACGAATTCAGCATCGCTACGGTCAGCGGCAATTCTCGAAAGTCCGAAACTATCGCCCATGACGTCAGCCCAAGCCACGACCTCATCGCGTTGGTAGTGATGTCCGAGGATCAGAAGCCGTTCTCCGAGCTCGGCGCGGGCGTCAGTGATCAAGGTATTGAGCTCTTCGTCCGTAGCCTGGGTATAGCGCTCCGGAATGTTCCGTCTCACTGTCAGCATATTTCTCCCTCGCGGGGATCCTGATTAGCCGGCGGGGACAGCCTGGTCGCCCTCCGCGGGTATGTCGGCCACAGGATCGATGTAGTGCCGCATTTCCAGGACGGCAGTTTCATCCTACCGGTTCGATGTCAAGGCATTTACGGGGCATCATGGAGGGATGGTGGAGCGTCCCGTTGCTGGTTCTATTCCCGATGCCCCGGGCTCTTATCAGTTCCTCGATGGCGAGGGCCGGCCTATCTACATCGGTAAAGCCTCTTCGCTTCGTTCGAGGATTTCTTCCTACTTTCAGGACTCCTCTGGCCTCGCCTATCGCACCAAGCAGATGGTGGAAGCAGCCGAACGCCTCGAATGGACAGTGACCGCGACGGAACTCGAAGCTCTGATTCTCGAACATGGACTCATTCAGCGTCACCAGCCCAGATCGGAAGAGCGTCGTGTAGGGAAAGAG
>CAZTQJ010000085.1:0-6075 GCA_964615615.1 uncultured Acidimicrobiaceae bacterium | reverse complement strand
CCAGGCAACCCTGCATACGGTTTTGGTGCGGGTGGCCACCTTGCTCAGTCCTTTCTGCCCCTTCCTTGGTGACCGACTCTGGAGCGACCTCACGGGAGCTGGCGAAAGCGAAAGCGTTCACCTGACCAACTGGCCCGAGGCTGATGCATCAATGATCAATCTGGGTCTTGAAGCCCAGATGGACAGCGCACGCCGCCTGACCTCACTGGGCCGAGCAGCTCGCAGCGAGGCGGGGATAAAAGTCCGCCAACCGCTGGCCCGCGCATTGGTCTTTGTCCACGGTGGCAGTCTGGATCTTCCTGTCGGCGTCGTCGAAGACGAACTCAATGTGGATGCCATAGAGATCACCGCAGACCTTTCATCGGTCTTGCAGTTTGAGCTCGTTCCTAATTTCAAAGTGGTGGGTCCAGCATTGGGCGATCGCGTGAAGTTCCTGCGGCCAGCATTGGCAGCCCTTGATACCGCCGCAGCCGCAGCGAGTTTGGAAGCCGGCGAGTCCATCGAGATCATGCTGGATGGTGAGGCCGTAAGTCTCGATTCCAGTGCCATCGAGTTGCGTATCCGTGGCCAAGAGGGTTACGCCGTGTCACGCGCTGGGGGAGAAGTCGTGGCGCTTGACCTCGAGCTCAACGATGACCTGAGGGCCAGGGGCATGGTTCGTGAGATTGTCCGTCAACTCCAAGACCTCCGCAAGGCCTCGGGCCTTCGGGTTGAAGATCGCATCACCCTGCATCTTTCTGGCTTGAGCGACGTGGCCGCCATGTTCGACGAGATCGCTACTGAAGTGCTCGCCGTTTCGGTTACTGACGGTGCAGGCGAGGGTGAGCCCACTGCCTTGGATCTCGATGACGGCCGCGAGGCCGCTGCCTGGTTGGCGCTGGCCTGATTCTGGGCTTGCTAGGAGCTCGTGGCGGCGAGTTTAGAAAGTAGAGCGGCCAAGCTTCGGCGCTCATCACAACTGAGCGATTCCAAGACGCCATCGAGCTGTTCAAGGTGAATGTCCGTGGCTTCATCAAGGGCGCGAAGGCCTGCTGGACTCAGCGCAATATGAAAGGCGCGCCTGTCGTTAGGACAGTTTTGGCGTTCTGCGAAGCCTTCTTCACAGAGACGGTCGACGAGGCGAGTGACGTAGCCAGAGGTGAGCCCGAGTTGCCGACCAAGCTCACCCATGGTGAGGCGGCCATCGTCACTGCGACGGAGGCGTACCAGAGCTTCGTAGGTGGTGAGTCCCATGCCGCTTCGCTCTTCGAGCTCGCTACTGAGCGCCCTCGTAACCATGTGGTGAGCCTGAGAAAGGAGGCCAGCGACCACAATGCGGTCATCGTTGACAATGGAAGGACAACGATCAGCCATGACTAAATCCTAGTAGATATCTGCCTAAAAGATAGTTGCTTGACAAGAAGTTGCTTAGGCAACTACTATAAAACAGGCAGTACCTCAAAGGGCTCGGAATGGCCGAGTCCTTGGAACTTAGGAGCACAAATGGCACTTCCCGCCCCCGGTACTTATCAAGTCGACGCTGTCCACTCACAGGTCGGATTCGTCGTGCGCCACCTTGTGGCCTCAAAGGTTCGCGGTCTCTTCACCGAGTTCTCTGGTGAGATCGTCATTGGCGACTCGGCCGAGCATTCGACGGTCCATGCCGTCGTTCAGGCTGCCAGTATCACCACCAACAACGAAATGCGTGACGGCCACCTCAAGAGCCCAGAGTTCTTGGACCTTGAGAACCACCCCACCCTGACCCTGGTTTCGAAGTCCGTCACCGCGAAGGGCGATGACCACTACGCGCTGGTGACCGATCTCACGCTTCGTGGCGTCACCAAGGAAATCACCTTTGATCTTGAGTTCCTCGGTGCAGGTCCAGGCATGGCGCCCAACACGCAGATTGCTGGCTTTGAGGCCACCGCGGAGATTGACCGTCGTGACTTCGGCGCAAACTTTGAGGGCAGCTTGGAAAATGGCTCTCTCGTGGTTGCGAACAAGGTCACCTTGCATCTCGAGATCGAGGCCTCCAAGGAGGGCTAGGCGTCCCAGGATCAGTCCGTGAAGGCGGGGCTTTGTGCGCAGTTGCACCGAGCCCCGCCTTTGGCGCATCTTGGCTGAAGTTGCCTCAGCGCCAGATCTAGATCCCTTCGGGCTTTGGAACCTAGGCCCTCAATCCTTTCCATTGCTACGGTGGGCAGATCCCAGCCAAGGAGTAAAAGATGTCTGAAGAGCTTCCCGTTCGATTTGTGGCCCACTTCACCGTTGATGACGCGGAGAAGTACCGCGTCTATGAGAAGGGCTTCTTTCCTATCTTGAAGGCTCACGGCGGGCGCTTCCTAGCCTACGACGATAATCCGAGCGTCCTTGAAGGCTCTTATGAGGCTGGTCGTACCGTGCTCTTAGAGTTCGACTCCGAATCAGCGCTCATGGGCTGGTGGAATTCTCCTGAATATGTTGAGCTTGCCGCTCATCGCCATGCGGGCACCACGACGCATGCGATCACGGTGATCCACACGCCCCAGCCTCGCGGCTAGGCCTAGTTGCGAAGACTAAATGCGCTCGAAGTTGCGAGCGAGTTCGAAGTCTGTCACGACGGCGTTGGCCTTACGCCACTCTTGAACAGCGGTATTCGTCAAGTGGTGATGTACGTCTTCACCGAAGGCCTCAGCCGCCACCACAGAGTTGCGAAGTTGGTCAATCGCGTCAGGCAGTGTTGAGGGAATTCTCGCTACCTGCTTGTCGATATAGGCATTGCCCTCGAAGGCGTCTTCGAGTTCGAGTTCATGGTCCAGTCCGTAGATGCCCGCAGCAATGGAAGCTGCGAGGGCAATGTAGGGATTGGCATCTGCGCCCGGGATGCGGTTCTCGACGCGGCGAGCAGAGCCGTGGCCGACGATGCGAAAGCCACAGGTGCGGTTGTCATCGCCCCAGGCGATCGCCGTTGGCGCCCAAGAGTCGGGAACGAAACGCTTGTAGGAATTCACATAGGGCGCCCAGCACCAGGTGAGCTCGCGCGCGGCAAGGAGTTGGCCGGCGAGGAAGCGCTGCCCAAATGGGGAGAGACCTTTAACGCCATCGCCAGGGATGAGGGCAGCGCCGCTCTTGATATCCCAGGCGCTGGTGTGCAGGTGGCAACTAGAACCAGAGTCGTCCATGGTCCACTTGGCCATAAAGGAAGCTGAGCGGCCTTCTTGCTGACTGATTTCTTTGATGCCTTGCTTGAAGAGCAGATGGCGGTCGCAGGTAGTCAGTGCGTCGGCGTAGGTGACGTTTACTTCATGCTGGCCTCGGCCGGCCTCGCCCTTGGAAAACTCAATGGGGATGTCAGCTCCAGGCATCTCGGTGCGGATGCGCTTCACAATGAACTCTTCACGCGAGGTCTGGAGTAATTGGTAGTCCTCAATGGAAGAGCTCAGGGGGCTGAGGCCAGCCCAGTGCTTGGCCGCGGCTTCTTCATAGGTCTCTTCAAAGAGGTAGAACTCCAGTTCGGTGGCTGCCATGATCTCGATACCGCGCTCGGCGGCTCGGGCAATCTGATCGCGCAGGATCTGGCGAGGCGAGACGGCCACGGGAGCTCCGGTCTGATCGCTCACGTCACAGATGACAAAGGCGGAACCGGGCATCCAGGGAAGCATGCGTGCGGTGCTGAGGTCAGGAATGCAGACCACATCGCCGTAACCCTGCTCCCGATTGGCAAAGCGATATCCGGGGAGGGGCTCAAGGTCGACATCAGATCCCAAGAGGTAATCGCAGGCTTCGATGCCGTGATGGGCAACATGGTCGAGGAAGAATCCTGGGTCGACACGCTTGCCCACGGGTCGGCCCTGCAGGTCTGGGAAGGCCACGATGACCGTGTCCACCGCTCCCGCCGAAATCTGCGTTTCTAGAAAGTCGCGTTCAGCCATAGCTCTATGTTGGCTCCTGCGTCCCAACTTCGCCAGATCTGCCTAATTCCCCTAGCCCTAGGGCTCTCCAGCCTCTACCCTTAGCGCCATGGCTGAAGCACAAAATCCCCGAGGCCGGGTACTCGTGGCCAAGGTCGGCCTTGATGGTCATGATCGGGGCGTCAAGGTGGTCGCACGCATGTTGCGCGATGCGGGATTCGAAGTGATCTACCTAGGCCTTCGACAAAGCCCACAAAGTATCGCTATGGCAGCGGCTGAAGAGGATGCTGATGCGGTTGGTTTGAGTCTGCACACCGGAGGCCATCTCACCCTCGTGCCGGCTGTGATTGACGCGCTGCGCAGTGGTGGTCTCGATATCCCGGTGATCGTGGGAGGCATTGTTCCAGCACGAGACATCGCGCTCTTAGAAGAAGCTGGCGTGGCGGCGGTGCTCACCCCTGGGTCCAGCGAAGAGAGGGTCATCGCCACGGTGGCTGCAGCAATTGGTGTGAAGTCGTGACGCCCATCATCGGACTGACGACCTATGTCACCGAGGCCAGCTACGGCCCTTTTAAGAATCGCGTCTCCTTAACTCCTTCGAGCTATGTAGATCTCGTTACGAGCTCAGGTGCACGCGCAGTTTTGTTGCCGCCTAGCTACGAACACGAAGCGGGGGCGAGTGCTGGAGTGAAAGAACTCATCGCTCGTCTCGATGGTCTCGTCATTATCGGTGGCCTTGATGTTGATCCCGCGTTCTATGACGCCCAGCCTCATGAAGCGCTAGGCCGCACCGACCTGACGAGAGATGAAGGCGAATTGGCCATGGTGCGCGAAGCCCTGGCCCTTGACTTGCCCTTGCTGTGCATATGCCGTGGCCACCAAGTGCTCAATGTCGCCTTGGGCGGAACGCTGCACCAGCATGTCCCTGATCTGGTCGGCCACAACGATCATCAACGCAAAACAGGAAGCTTCAGTGAGCGCGAGGTTTCGGTAAAGCCAGGCACAAAAACCGCAGCTATCTTTGGTGATCAGCCCAGAGTCGCTTGCTCGCATCATCAAGCCGTAGACAGGCTGGGCGAGGGCCTCCTTGCTTCAGCCTGGTCGCGAGAAGACGAAGGCATCGCCCCCGTCCTCGAGGCCATGGAGCGTCCCGCGAGCAGTTTTTGTGTTTCTGTGCAGTGGCATCCCGAGCACGACGGAGATCTTCGGCCTTTTGCCGCCTTGGCTGATGCTGCAAGGACCTACGCCAGTTCTCGGGGCTAAGGTCAAGCTATGGCTAACCGTGACCCCAAGAAGCTCGCGAAACCAGCAGCCGGAATTTTCGGCGTGCTGGCCACCATGGCATCAATCTGGTGGTTTGCCCTGCGTCCGCGCAACAAAAAAGAGGACTAAGCCTCTCGCTTGCTCAGCCCGTCTAGCAATGCGGGGAGACTGAGGCTTAGATCGTCATGGATGACCATCTGTGCAATCGCGTCCATTGCCGTCGGCTCGGCATTCATGATGATGACCTTTGCACCCGACCGCTCGGCAATCAGCGGTAATTCGGCAACCGGGTAGACGCCGAGAGAAGTTCCGAGTGCGAGAAAAAGGTCACAGGACTCGGCTGCAGCAAAGCTCCGTTCGAGATCGCTCGCCACGAGGGATTGACCAAAGGAAATCGTCGAGGACTTGAGTATGCCTCCGCAGACTGCTCCCTCCAGACTCGCGGTGCAGCGAGGATCGATTTCACCAGCGAGCACGCGCTCGACTGCCAAGTCCATGGGCGTGCGATCGTTACACGCCAAGCAGAGCACGTCACGAACATTGCCGTGGATCTCCACGATCTTTTCGGGAGAGGAACCGGCACGGTGATGAAGGCCATCAATGTTCTGGGTGACGAGGAGGGAAAGGCGGCCACTGGCTTCGAGCGCAAGCAATGCGCGATGAGCCGCATTGGGCTCGGCCTCCCAGATGCTCGAGTGGGCGCGATGTTGCCAAGCTTTCGCTCGCACTTCGGCATTGGAGACATAAACCTCAAAGCGCGACATCATCTCGGCTTCGGGATTCTGCGTCCAGAGCCCTTCGGGACCCCGGAAATCGGGGATGCCAGATCCGGTCGAGATGCCCGCACCGCTCAGCACCACCACACTGCTGGCCTCTTCAAGCAAGGACCTTGCCTGGGCAATGGTGGATGGAGGGGCCATGGCCATGCATGGTAGGCGTGAAG
>CAZTQJ010000084.1:0-6076 GCA_964615615.1 uncultured Acidimicrobiaceae bacterium | reverse complement strand
GCCTGGGCAGCCAAGCTGTCGCTGGCAGGAGCATTGGGGTCGGTGCGCCAGAAGCGGCGGCGCGAACGACGGACATACCAATTAGAAAGCTCGTCGACCAAGGTGGCAATGGCCTGCGCGCCATGGAGCGGCTCATAGCCTTCGAGGGACTCGGTCACCGCCACGGTGGTGGCCTCAAGGCGAGACAGCACCCAACGGTCGAGCTCAGGTCTGTCCGCAGGCGCAGGGATGGCTGGGTCCAAAGGATCAAAGCCATTGAGTGAGGCATAGGTCGTAAAGAAACTGGCGGTGTTCCACAGCGTCATCAAGGTCTCACGGAGGGCCTGATCAATGACGCCCAAACTGACGCGCGTTGGCGTCCAAGGCGAACCCTGGGAGAACATCCACCAGCGCAGGGCATCGGCACCGCGGCTGTCAAGGATCTCTGCAGGGTCAATGACATTACCTACGGACTTCGACATCTTCTTGCCATCCACGTCGACAATGTGGCCTAGACACATGACGTTGCGATAGGGCGCTGCGCCAAAGACCATGGTGTTCACGGCGAGGAGCGAGTAGAACCAGCCACGGGTTTGGTCAATGGCCTCAGTAATGAAGTCTGCAGGAAAGGCCATAGCCTCTTTCGATCCTGGGGCATGGGGATAGCCAACCTGAGCAGCCGGCATGGAGCCTGAGTCGAACCAAGCGTCAATGACTGGGCTCACGCGATGGGCAGCTCCACCGCAACTCGGGCAGGGAAAGCTGACCTCGTCAATGGCTGGGCGATGAGGATCAATCTCCGAGCAGTCACGGCCCGTCAGTTCACCAAGTTCAGCCAAGGAGCCAATGCAGGTCAGGTGATTTTCCTCGCAGCGCCAAATTGGCAGTGGTGTTCCCCAGTAGCGATCGCGCGAGAGTGCCCAGTCAACATTGTTCTTCAGCCACTCGCCAAAGCGGCCTTCGCGAATGTGTTCGGGGTGCCAGCCGATCTTCTCGTTTTCGGCAACCATGTCATCCTTGAGCGTCGAGGTCGCGATATACCAACTTGGCTTACCCCAATAAATCAGCGGGGTATTGCAGCGCCAGCAGTGCGGATAGCTGTGCAGGTAAGGCAAGGCGCGCAGCAAGAGTCCACGACGCTCGAGCTCGGCATTGATCGCTGCATTCGCCTCGCGCACCGGTGTGCCGCTCAACCAAGGCACCGTCTCGTCGAAGGTCCCATCAGCAGCCACGGGGTTAATACCGGGCAGGCCGTTCTCGCGACCAACTTGGCGGTCAATCTCACCAAAGGCGGGGGCGAGGTGCACAATGCCCGTTCCATCTTCGGTTGTGACGAAGTCTGCGGCAACGACGCGCCAAGCATCTGCGCCAGGAGGCTCAGGCACATCATCAAAGGGACGTCGGTAATGCAGACCGACTAAATCTGACCCAAGAATTTTGTGGCTGATCTTGGCCTCTTCGCCAAAGACCGAGGCCACCAAGCCTTCGGCCACAATTTTGCCCTCCACGACGGCGTAGGTCAGCGTGGGGTTTACGGCCGCACCAGTATTCGAGGGCAGGGTCCAAGGCGTGGTGGTCCACACCACCAGCTCGGTCGCATCGCCAAGCAAACTGGAGTCAGGATCAATGATGGGAAAGAGCACGAAGGCTGAAGCGTCTTCTACATCTTGATAAACGCCGGGCTGGCCAAGTTCGTGGCTTGAAAGTGCCGTTCCGCAACGCGGACAATAGGGAACAACCTTGAAGTCTTCGTAGAGCAGGCCCTTGTCGAAGATGGTCTTGAGTTGCCACCACACCGACTCGACATAGGGCGTCTGAAAGGTCCAATAAGCATCATCGAGGTCCGTCCAGTAACCGATGCGCTCGGTCATGGCCCGCCATTCGTCTACATAGGAAAGAACAGACTCGCGACAGAGGCGGGTGAACTCCGCGATTCCGACCTCTTCTTCGATCTGGCGCTTGCCCGTGATGCCGAGTCGCTTTTCCACTTCGACCTCGACGGGCAGACCGTGAGTATCCCAGCCGGCCCGGCGATTTACCAAGTGCCCACGCATGGTTTGGTAACGACAAAAGAGGTCCTTGTAGACCCGAGCCCAGACGTGGTGGAGGCCGGGTCGGCCGTTGGCCGTGGGGGGTCCCTCATAGAAGACCCAAGGCTTGGCATCAGCGCGCTGGCTCAAGGAGCGTTCGAAGACCGACTGCGCTTTCCAGCGGTCCAACTCGGCTTGCTCGAGCGCGACCAGGTCGATCTCCTGGGGGATCGGTCTGCACAAGGCTGTGCTCCTTGGCGATAGAAAGCCGGTAACTCCCCCTCAGCCTAGAGGGTGAGTCCCCTTGCCCCCCGAAAGCTTGGCAAGGAGGCCGGCATCGAGTTCGATAAGGGAGTCCAAAACCACGTCCGCTAGGGCAATCTCCGGGCGAGAACGCTCGCTATCGGCCGGTACCGCCACCACCGTCATGGATGCGGCCTTGCCTGCAAGTACGCCGGCG
The DNA here is from genome assembly GCA_964615615.1 of uncultured Acidimicrobiaceae bacterium. GTDB lineage: Bacteria > Actinomycetota > Acidimicrobiia > Acidimicrobiales > RAAP-2 > CAZTQJ01. Next base: position 3,607 of record CAZTQJ010000084.1, on the reverse strand, counting down.
GGCGAATCTTCAAGCACCAGGCAGTGCCGTGGAGCGAGGCCAAGGCGTTGCGCTGCAGAGATAAAGACTCCGGGATGAGGCTTGCCAAAAGGCTCATCTTCGGCCGAGTGAACGAGCTCGAAGTGATCAGCGATTCCAAAATGCTTCAGTACGCGATGGATGAGGCGATAGTGAGAAGAGGAAGCAACGGCACTTTTCATGCCGGACTCAGCAACGAGGCCAATGAGTTCAAGCACTCCTGGCAGCAACTCGCCGCGCTCTTCAATGAGATCGCCAGCCCTGTCAGTCACAGTGACCGCGACTTCATCGATGCTGGCTCCTGTCCAGGGATAGCGCTGGAACCAAAAAGCGACAACCTCGTTGGCAAACATGCCCTTGGTCGCGCGAGCCTCATCAATGGAGAGCGGCACGCCAAGGCCGCCGAGTACATCCATCTCCGCCACATGCCAGAGCGGTTCGGAATTGACGAGGAGTCCATCCATGTCAAAAAGCACGCCCGTGAAGGGCTTGCGGTCAGGAGTGGTCAACGGGGAAGAACTGCCTCGATGGCCGCAATGATCTCAGGAGCGTCGGGGCTGGTCTGAGGACGGAAGCGAGCAAGCACTTCGCCCTCGGGTGAGACGAGGAACTTCTCAAAGTTCCAGGTGATGTCTCCCGCTTCACCTTCGGCGTCAGCGGTCTTGGTCAACTCCTCATAGAGCGGGTGACGCTCGTCACCGTTGACATCAATCTTTTCGAAGAGCGGGAAGGTCACGCCATAGGTCGTGGAGCAAAAGCTCTGAATCTCCTCAGGGGATCCTGGCTCTTGGCCCATGAACTGGTTGCAGGGGAAGCCGAGCACGCTAAATCCTTGGGCACCGTAGCGCTGCTGGATCTCCTCGAGTTGTTCATATTGGGGCGTCAGTCCGCACTTTGAAGCAACGTTCACGAGGAGCAGCGCCTTACCGGCGTAATCACCGAGTGAGCTGGGCTCACCGCTGAGGCTGTTGATGGCAATTTGGCTAATGGTCATGAATCGCAGGCTAGCGCTAGGGGCCAGACTTCGGAGACCACTTCTCCTAGGCTGAAGCACGATGCATGATGAAATTGCTGCGCACGACATAGCCATCAACGAGTTCGGCCAGGCGAGTGAGGCCGCGGCGCAAACGCCCGGGAGTCGCAAGGCAATGCTCGCGGCCGAACGCGCGGTCGTTTCCAAATACTGGGGTGGTTTTCAAATCAGAATCGTGGCGACCTTTGTCCTCTGCCTTGTGGCCTGGACCTCAGTCCTCGTCGCTGGGCTCACGGGTCAGCTTTCGCTCGTGCTCGGACTCGTCATTAACACCGTCCTGGCATCGCTCTTCTACATGCCCATGCATGAGGCCGTTCATGGGAATATCTCTGGTCGCCAAGAGCGCTGGCGGCCCATAGAACATGTGGTGGGCAGCCTTTGTTCAATCCCCCTTGGCTTTTCCTATGCCGCTCATCGCTCTTCGCATCTACGCCATCACGCCTACACCAATAGCCCCGAACGCGATCCCGATGCCTACACCGATGGGAAGCTCAGTGCTCTACCGGGCAAGTGGTTTGCCGTGGTGATCGCCACTTCTTTCTTACCCGTCTTTGCATTCATCCCCGCATCACGTGGACTCTTACCAGCTCAAGTTCGCAATTCCCTGCTTGCGGATGGTGACAAAAAGAGCGGTCTGGTGCAATTGCGATATTGGGCCATGAACAGCGCCGTCTTAATCCTGGCCTTCGTGCTGGGTGTGGGCTGGCCAGCGGTCTTTTTTTGGTATCTACCCGCACGCCTTCAGGCCTTGTGGTTGCTCTTCGTTTTTGCCTGGTATCCCCATCACCCTGCCAAAGAAACCGGCCGCTACGTCGATACGCGCGTGGCCGTGTTTCGCGGGTCGGGCTTGTTGATCCGTGGCCATGACCACCATGCCCTGCACCACCTCTACCCCCAGGTCCCCCACTATCGCCTGCGTGCACTCTGGCAGGAAAGCGCAGCCGACCTGGTGGCCAAGGGCGTGCGTGCAGAAGGCCGAGCCCTCGAAGCCACCGGGCCCATTATCTGGTAATCCACGCAAGGCCACCTGCGACTACCTTGTCTTCATGCGCGCCGTAGTTATCCAAGCAGGCGGCGAACTCCTCATCGAGGAGCGCCCTGACCCCCAAGCAAGCGAGAGCCAAGTGCTCGTAAGTGTGGAGTCATCAGGGCTCAATGGTGCCGATCAATTGCAACGGCGTGGCTTTTACCCCGCCCCCGCTGGAGTCGTGGCCGACATTCCTGGTCTCGAGATTGCCGGCAGCATTCTGGCCATAGGCAGCCAGGTCTCCGATCTTCAAGTCGGTGATCGCGTCATGGCCGTCGTTGCCGGTGGTGGCCAGGCCAGCCACATCTGCGTAGAGGCTGCCGAGCTCTTGCGCGTCCCCGAGCAGATCTCTTGGGCTCAAGCCGGAGGCTTCCCTGAAGCCTTCACCACCGCCCACGATGCCTTAGTGACCCAAGCGCAAATCGCCGCGGGGGCACGCGTGTACATCTCTGGAGGAGCCGGAGGCGTGGGAACCGCAGCCATTCAGATCGCCAATGCCTTTGGCTGCGAGGTCGTGGCGTCAGTGCGAAATGAAGACCTCCGGCCTCAGGTCGCCGAACTCGGTGCCACCGTCATTGACCCAGCAGATATTGGCGAACATGGGCCCTACGACGTGGTGCTTGAACTCATTGGCGCATCAGACCTTGAGGCAGTGCTGGCTCATCTCAATCCCTTTGCCAGAGTGGTCGTCATTGGTGTGGGTGGAGGCGCGAAAGCTGAGATCAATCTGCTCGGCATCATGAGTTCACGCGCCATCATCACCGGCTCGACCTTGAGAGCGCGAAGTGCCAGCGAAAAGGCTGCAGTTGCGCTCCGCGTTCGCGAAGATCTCCTCGAGTTTCTCGCGGAGGGGAAACTGCGCGTGCCTGTCGCTGCGAGCTATCCCCTTGACGAGGTGGAAGCTGCCTACGCCAGGTTTGCTGCCGGAGCAAAGTTCGGCAAGGTCGTGTTACTCAAGGCTTAAGCCCAGTGCGAAGGCCCAGTATGCAGACTCAGCCGTCGACTTCAGAGGCTTCGAGCAACTGGGTCTTGTCGAACTCCCAGTAGGCACGCAGCGACTGAATTTCGTTATTGCCGTTGGTCTTATAGGTAAAGACACAATGGACCACGGCGACGTGAGTGCCGCCAGCAAGCCAGGTGCGAATGATGCCCACATCGGCGACTTCGTCATGGCAGAGATTCGAAGAGTGGATCTCAAAGGTGATCTTCTCTGAAGAAGCAATAACTTCGTCGTAGAACTTGCCGATCGCTTCCTTGCCGCGGTGACCAAGACCATCAGGGTTGAAGGGTGAAGGACCGATGGGATCTTGCACCACGGCATCATCGGCAAAGAGGTCTAACCAGGCTTGCTTATCGCCACGCCCAACGGCTGCTCTCGAAGCTGCGCCTAGTTCCCTTGCATTCATTGTCTCGGCCATGGGCCCTCCCCCTCTTTTGCTCTGCAAACGCAGATTAGATCAGCTTTGCGATGACGGTTTCAGAAAAACGATTCAGGTTATCGATCTTGCTTTGCAGGCTCTCGGGGTCAG
>CAZTQJ010000083.1:0-6114 GCA_964615615.1 uncultured Acidimicrobiaceae bacterium | reverse complement strand
AGTGCCGTGGGCGCAGCCACACTCACTGCAACTATCTTCGGGCCATAGGTCCCAAGCAGAGGAGCTCCACAGATGTCCTTAGTCACCAAGGAAGAGTTTTCAGTTACTGAAGAACGCGCTCATCGCAAGTTGCAACTTGCCGCAGCCTTCCGCCTCTTTTCACGCTTTGGATTCGATGAAGGCGTAGCTGGCCATATCACTGCTCGCGATCCAGCTGATCCTGAGACTTTTTGGGTCAATCCCTTCGGGATGCACTTTGGACTCGTCAAGACCTCGGATCTCATTCGTGTCAGCGCGAGTGGAGAAGTCGTCGAAGGTGATGCTCCAGTCAATAGAGCCGCATTCGCCATCCATTCCCAACTGCACGCCGCTCGACCAGACGTCATGGCCGCAGCTCACGCTCATTCTCTCCACGGAAAGGCCTTTTCGGCCCTAGGCAAGAAGCTCGACCCCATCACCCAAGACGCCTGCGCTTTCTACGAAGACCACGGCCTCTTTGACGACTTCACCGGTGTGGTGCTCGATACTGAAGAAGGTCGGCGCATCGGAGCGGCCCTAGGCCAAAGCAAGGCCGTCATCTTGCGCAATCATGGCCTGCTCACCGTGGGCGGGAGTGTCGCCGAGGCGGCGTATTGGTTTATTGCCATGGATAGAAGTTGTCATGCGCAACTCCTTGCTGATGCGGCTGGCACGACCGTGCACATTGACCATGACTATGCCAGCGCTACCCATGATCAGGTAGGCAGCGCGATTGCGGGCAGATTCGGTTTTCAGGCGATCTTTGACTTCATCATTGATCAAGAGCCTGAACTCGCCAACTAGGCCAAGGGTCTTAGTCCAGGGCGTCGAAGGTTGCGATGAGCTTCCTTGCCGCCATGGCTTCATCCACCCGGGTGACCGGCGTAGTGCGTGGCGCAGCCGCTGACTGACTGGGGTCGATTGCGGCTTCTTTAGCAATCCGCTCCAAAGCATCCGCTAGGGCTTCCAGGGTGGCGAGGCTCTCGGTCTCCGTGGGTTCAATCATGAGCGCTTCTTCCACAATGAGGGGGAAGTACATAGTGGGCGCGTGAAAGCCTTCTTCAAGGACACGCTTGGCGAGGTCTAAAGCCTTGACGCCGTGTTCGCGACGCAGGGCAGCTGCCGAAAAGACCACTTCGTGCATGCAAGGCCTATCCGAAGCGAGCGCAAAGGTCCCCGACAAGCGCTGACGTATCCATGAGGCATTCAGCACCGCACGCTCTGCAACGCGACGCAGACCATCGCCACCATGAACGGCCATGTAGGTGAGCGCACGGAGTAAGACGAGGGCATTCCCATGCCAGCCATGGACGCGGCCAATGGAAGATGGCGACTCTTCCCAAGCCACTCCCCCATCTCGGCGTACCGGACGAGGTCCTGGAAGGAACTCGGTAAGTCTTGAGGAAACCGCTACGTGACCCGCGCCAGGTCCACCGCCACCATGAGGCGTGGCAAAGGTTTTGTGGAGGTTCATGTGCACGACGTCAAAGCCCATGTCGCCAGGACGCACCACACCCAAAATGGCATTGAGGTTGGCACCGTCGTAGTAGAGCAATCCCCCCACCTCGTGGACTGCAGCCGCAATGTCAACAATGTCTTCTTCGAAGAGGCCCAGGGTGTTGGGATTGGTGAGCATGATGCCAGCCACATCAGTGTCAAGGACTGCGCGCAAAGCTTCCATGTCCACACAGCCACGCTCGTCGGAAGGAACAGTAGTTACTTCGTAGCCACTAAGACTCACCGAGGCAGGATTCGTACCGTGTGCCGAGTCAGGAATGATGATGCGGCGACGCTGGTCTCCCCTGGCCTCGTGGTAGGCGCGCATGAGCAACAAACCGGTGAGCTCGCCAGCCGCGCCAGCGGCGGGCTGCAGGGTTGCTGCTGCCATGCCGGTGACTTCACAGAGCCATTCTTCGAGGGTCACCATGACCTCTAGCCAACCCTGAGACAGGGATGCCGGAGTGGAGGGATGTATCCCGGCAAAGCGCGGCATCGCAGCGACGCTGTCGCAGAGTTTGGGGTTGTACTTCATGGTGCACGAACCCAAGGGGTAGGCGCCGAGATCAACGGCAAACTGCCGATGACTCAGTCGGGTGAAGTGCGCAACGAGATCCCGCTCAGAAACTTCAGCCAGAGGGATGGCTTCGCCTCGGTGCTCAGAGGGAATCAGCTCATCGAGTTCCCACTCGGGAAGGTCTTGGCTACGCAATTGGAAGCAAGATCGTCCTGATTCCGAAATCTCAAAAATCGTCGGCTCGCTCGCACGACCCAAGAGCGGCGCACTCTGCGCCCTGCCACCCGCAACTCGAGCCATTAGGCAACCGCCTTCGCTATGGACGCCACCAGGCCATCAATCTGGCTTCGCGTGCGTCGTTCCGTCGTGGCAATCAGGAGGCTCTTGAAGGGATCACCGGTGATCACGCCGCTTTCACCATCGGTGAGTGCTCCCAAGCTGATGCCCGCAAGGTAACCATCATCAGCCACACGTTCGATCACGGTAGATGCATCCATGGGCAGATTGATAGCGAACTCACGCAGGCTCGGCGTACTGCCCGTAGCCGACTCAATGCCTGAGATGGCCAGCAACTGTTCGCGGGCGTAGCGCCCGGCGCGGATGGAGTTCCTCGCAATCGCAGCAAGTCCTTGCGTGCCCAGCCAGCCCAACTGCACCGCGGCCGCTACCGCCATGAGGGTCTGATTCGTACAAACATTCGAGGTCGCCTTTTCGCGCCTGATGTCTTGCTCTCGCGTCCGCAGCGTCGTGACATAGGCAGTACGACCTTCGGTGTCGAGGGTCTGGCCAACGAGACGTCCGGGAAGTCTGCGAATCTCCTCGTGGGTCGTGGCAAATATTCCGAGGTAGGGACCTCCAAAGGAGAGTGCAGTGCCAAAAGGCTGGCCTTCAGCGATGACCACATCAGCACCTAGCGAACCAGCGGTCGCTACGCTTCCCGCCAAAACGGGATCAATGGCCACCACCAACTTGGCGCCAACAGCATTCGCCATAGGCCGCAGAGCAGCAATCTCTTCAAGACAACCAAGCACATTGGGATAGGCGACCACGATGGTCCCCACACCACTCAGATCCGTCGGCCACTGGCTTTGACCGTCCTGAAGATCAACTTCGATGATCTCGTGGCCTGTTCCCACGGCAAAGGTACGCAAGACCGCACGCCAGTGGGGATGCACGCCACGCGATACCAAAACTTTCGAGGAGCCTGATGAGGCAACCGTAAGGTTCACGGCTTCGACGAGTGAGCTCGCACCGTCGTAGAGCGAAGCGTTGGCCACCGGCATGCCGCAAATGCGTGACACGACAGTTTGATATTCAAAGATGGCCTGAAGCACGCCTTGAGCCACTTCAGGCTGATAGGGCGTGTATGCAGTAACGAATTCACTACGCATCGCTAAAGCGCGAACCACTGCGGGAACTTCGTGGTCGTAGGCACCAGCACCGGCAAAGCAAACCAAATCGCGGTTCGCAGCTGCGAGTTCTTCCAACCATGCCGAGACATCGGGTTCAGCCATGCCCTGAGGAATGGCCAGGCCTCCAGCAACCTGAACGGCTGCAGGAATATGAGCAAAGAGCTCGTCAATGGAGTCAAGACCAACGAAGGAGAGCATCTCGTCGATCTCTTCAGCAGTATGGGGCAGATAGTCAGCCACGGCCTAAGACTCCTTCACTGGCCAAAAGGGAAGTTTTACCACCCTTCCCTCTCGCTCACGATCACGCAGCGAAAGGGAAACATGCTGGCCGGGCTCAGCCAAAGAGGCCTCGACAAAGCCCATAGCTATGGCGTGACCCAACATGGGCGAAAGATTGCCCGAGGTCAGTTCGCCAAGTACCCTGCCATCGTGCTCAATCCTTGCCCCTTCGCGAAGCGGCTGACGACCTTCAGCAGTGAATCCGCAGAGTAATTTCGACGATCCACGCTCGCGCTCAGCCAGCAGCGCTTCACGTCCGCGGAATTGAGCCTTGTTCCAGCCAACCACCCATCCGAGGCGCGCCATGAGGGGCGTGATTGCAGGGCCGAGTTCATGACCATGGAGGGGGAGGCCGGCTTCGAGGCGAAGGGTGTCGCGTGCACCAAGTCCTGCGGGGACGATGCCGGCCCCAGCAAAGGCATTCACGAGCGTCTCGGCCACATCGGCGGCGATGGCGATCTCGACGCCATCCTCGCCGGTGTATCCCGTTCCTGCCACCGTGCAGGGGAAGCCAAGAATCTCCAGCTCGCCCACGCAAAATCTGCCCATCCCAGCAGCTTCAGGCGAGATCGTCGCGAGTCGCTCGCGACTACGAGGGCCCTGCACCGCAACGACCACGCGTTCGGCCGTCACATCGCTACCGCCGATGGCAGCGACTACGCGATCAGTATTCGAGGCGTTGGGCATGACATCAAAGTGATCTTCGGCTCGCCACCACACAATGATGTCGTCTTCTACCCCACCGTCCTCATTGAGCAGATGGGTGTATTGCGCTCGGCCTGGAGCGACCTTCGATAAGTCATTGCTCAGCGTCGACTGGAGGAGTTCAAGAGCGTCTGCACCTTGGACGCGCACGGTACCCAAGTGACTGACGTCAAACCACACGGCATCTTGGCGACAGGCGCGATGTTCGGCAAGGGTTCCCTCTCCATAGGAGAGCGGCATTTCCCAGCCACCAAAGGGAACGAGCTTTGCTCCAAGCCTCTGATGAAGCTCATGCAGCGGTGACCGGCGATCGATGTGGGTGGCGTCGCTCACGGCGCCACCCTAGGGGAATTGCCTAGCGGTGGGTTACACCCCTACGGCGAGCGCCACGGACTCAGGCAGGACGCGACCGAGATCGGTGACGGTGGCCTCGAGTTCTTCGACCACACCGGCAAGTGGAACGATGTTAAATACCCCTTGTCCTCCCTTGAGGAGATCAACGACCTCCCCATTGGATCGGGCCAGCACGGAGCTTCCGCTCATGAGTACGAGGTTTGCGGCCGACAGGTCAACGCCGAGATCGCCTCGGAGACACTCAATGGCGCGACGGGCATTCTTGAGCGAGATACCACCATCGATCAGGCGCTTGATGACCTTGAGCTCGAGGAGATCTTGGTAGGAGTACTGGCGCTTGGAGCCACTACCCGTGGCCGAGACCAGCGAGGGCATGAGGAGATTGGTGCGCGCCCAGTAATCCAACTGCCTATAGGTAATTCCAACAATTTCGCAGGTCTGGGGTCCGCTAAAACCTTGCTCACTGCCCGTGACTCCGACCGTCATGGGTACCTCCTGTTGTCCGACCCCCAAAGATTATCAGTCCAGATGACAGGCCGGTAATTACAATTTGGTAGGCCCAGTCATCCTGAGCCTCCTCTGTCTGGTCTGGAATTAGGCCTCCATGCCAGAGATATCGCTGCCATCGCTCGCGAAAATCGCCAGAGGTCCTCGCAGGCTCAGGCCTACGCGGTCCCCTTGGGCAAAGACGCGCATGGTGTCGAGTCGGGCAATGAGGGCAGTTTTGATGCCAGGGACCTCAAGTTCCAGGACGGAGTCGTGGCCGTAATACCAGCGACGCTTCACGGTCGCGCTCACGGCCCCATTGCCTTCTGGCCCGACCAAGAGTTGCTCGGGGCGCACCACAACGAGCACGGGGCCTTCGGTGATCTCGGCAACCGTCGAGAAATTGCCCAAAGGCGTAGTCACCTGCGAGTTGCGCGCACTGGCCTTAATCAAGTTCGCCGATCCCACGAAGGCCGCCAGCGAGGGAGCCGAGGGGCGCGCATAGACCTCTTCTGGGGCGCCAAACTGCGCAATGGATCCGCCAGCCAAGACCGCAACCTTGTCGGCTTCGGAAAGTGCCTCATCTTGATCGTGGGTGACGAGCACCGTCGTGACGCCCTGTGTGCGCAAAAGACCAAGGACGTCACTGCGCACGCTATTTCTCAAGCCCAGGTCAAGGGCGCCGAAAGGCTCATCGAGGAGCACGAGAACGGGATCTATGGCCAAGGCGCGAGCGATAGCCACCCGTTGCGCCTGCCCGCCAGAGAGCTGATGGGCAAAGCGCTGTTCAAGGCCGGGCAGTCCAACCATCTCGAGCAGTTCCCCAACGCGGCCTTTCGCGAGTTT
>CAZTQJ010000082.1:0-6133 GCA_964615615.1 uncultured Acidimicrobiaceae bacterium | reverse complement strand
CGAGGAAATTATGCGATGCCAGCGTGCCAATCGGTTCCAGGAAGAATCCGAGTGGCGTGCCAAATATACCGATGCGGGGTGGATTGACCCTCACTACTTGTCCGTTAAGGATTCGGGCCTCAGTCTCCCTGCAAGAATCCCTGCATGAGTGCATTGCTTGCCGGTTTCCTAACTGGCCTTTCTTTGATTATTGCCATCGGTGCACAAAACGCCTTTGTGCTCCGAACTGGGCTCGCTAAACAGCACGTCAGCATCGTCGTTGTAATTTGTGCGCTCTCCGACATCTGCTTGATCTTCTTGGGCGTTGCTGGAATTGGCGGAATCGTCAAACATCTTCCCGTAGTTCTACAAATACTGCGTTGGACGGGCGTCGCCTATCTCTTGGGCTTTGCAATCCAAGCATTCATGAAAGCTTTTCGCCAGAACATGCTTATGCCCACTCAAAGCAATCTCCCCTCGGCAAAAGCAGTCGCCATCAGCGCATTGGCCCTCACCTTCTTGAATCCGCACGTCTATCTCGACACCGTTTTGCTACTTGGCTCGCTTGGCAATCAATACGGTGCTTCTCGGTGGCTCTTCGCAGCCGGTGCATGCATCGGTTCAGTGCTTTGGTTTTCCACATTGGGATTCGGAGCTAGATATGCAGCTCGACTGATGGCCCGCCCAGTGACTTGGAGAATCCTCGATAGCGCTATCGGACTAGTGATGCTGCTTGTTGCCTTGCAGTTGGTGTTTTCGCCACTTCCCCATTGAACTGACCAAAGAACATCAATGCATGGTCAACAAGCCTGGATTTGACCTGCCGTCTCTGCTCCTAGTCTGCGACCATGAGCCCTAGCCGAATACTTGTAACTGGTTCGACTGGATATGTCGGAGGCCGCGTAGTCCCCGCACTCCTTGGTGAGGGGCATGCCGTACGATGCCTCGTTCGAACTCCCGCCAAACTGTCAACTGCAGTATGGATTGACGAGATTGAAGTTGTTCAGGGATCTGTGGACGGTGATCTCTCAAGGGCGATGGCTGATATCGACGTCGCCATTTACCTCATTCATTCGATTGGCGAAGGCGAGGATTGGGCTGAACGCGAACTCCAGCATGCCGAAAACTTCGCTGGAGCTGCACACAGAGCTGGCGTGAAGCGCATTGTCTATCTCGGTGGCCTTGGAGCATCAGCCGATGCTTTGAGTGTTCACCTGCAAAGTCGGCAAAATGTCGGCGAAGCGCTCGCTGCGACCGGAGTGCCCACTGTGGAACTGCGAGCTGGCGTAATCATCGGATCAGCATCGGCAAGTTTTGAGATGTTGCGCTATCTCGTTGAGGTATTGCCCATCATGGTCACCCCCAAATGGGTGACAACCCGCTGTCAGCCCATAGGTATCAACGACATTGTCAACATGGTCGTGGCTGCGGCGAGCAGCGAAGAAAAGATCAGCGGTGTCTATGAAGCTGGTGGCTCCAATGTCGTTACCTATGCCGAGATGATGTCTACCTACGCACGCTGCGCCGGGCTTAGGCGACGTATTTTGATTCCTGTTCCCTTACTAACGCCTCGGCTCTCTTCCCACTGGATAGGTCTCGTCACTCCCGTCCCGGTTCCCTTGGCTAAAGAACTCGTCAAATCACTAGTGAACGAAGTCATCGTGACGCAAAATTCAGCCTGCGAAGCTTTCGGAATCAGTCCCATGAGCCTTGAAGAGTCCATCACTCGTGCTCTCGCAGTCACCCAGGCCGGCGTTGCACCCACGAGCTTCTCCGATGCCGATCTCATCTACTTTCAGCCCAATGAACTCGATCCAGATTGGGCTGGTGGAACAGAATTCCGCGATATCAGACACGAAGAGCTCCGCCTTTCGGCGCAGGCTGTCTTTGCGGAACTCACCACCATCGGTGGAGAAAAGGGTTGGTATAGCGCTAGCTTCCTCTGGAAGATCCGGGGCTTGATTGATCAAATCATCGGCGGTCCCGGCATGCGCCGAGGCCGTAAGAAGGTGCTCCAAGTTGGTGATGCACTCGACTTTTGGCGCATTGAAGAAGTTGAAGAGGGCAGGAGTCTTCGACTCAGAGCTGAGATGCGCTTGCCCGGCCAGGCGTGGTTGACCTGGCATCTTGCAGAAGCTGAGGGCGTCACGACAATCACCCAGATCGCCTCATTCAGACCTCGGGGTCTCCTCGGCCGCGTTTACTGGGCCGCCGTCTGGCCCTTTCATGGACTGATATTCCCAAGCATGCTGAAGCGAATGGCGGCTGAAGCGACACGCCGAGCTCAGTCCTCATAGGACTGAGCGCTGATGAGTTGCATGCCAGAGCGCCATCGCTCTTGGCCTAGGCCCTCGTTAACATGGGCTCATGGTTGAAAGCGAAGTTTGCAAAGCTTGTGGCGCCTCGCCTGCTGAGAAGTACGACCTTGGTGGGGAGCAGTTGTGGCTATGTCGGCCCTGTGCAATAGCTGACGACCTTGGCTGCCCTTAGCTTGAACCTGCTCCGCCATAGGTACTTCGTTGTTCAGCAGCGCTCTCTTCATACACCTTGATGAGAGCCCGCCGTCTGCGTACTGGTTTCACCCTTCTGAGCCACCAGTACAGTCAAAGAAATATAAAAAGGAGTAATTTTTATGGACGCATTCATGGTGGTCGCAACATTTAAAGACGACACAGAGATGAGTGAGGTCTTTGCCGTAGTTGCCGAAGAGCAGGCGCGGGTGAAGGTTTTAGAAGCTGAGGGCAAGATTTCTTCGATTCATCTTTCATTGGCTCGAGGAACCGTCTTCATCGAGACCCACGCTGAAAATGCTCAAGAAGCTGAACTAACCATCCAAAGCCTTCCGATGGCCAAATGGTGGAAGCTCGAGATTTTTCCCCTTGCCCCCGCGCAAAACGAAGCTGCGCAGTCATGAGCATATTCACCGATGCGGAGCTGGCTTACCTACAAAACCAGCCCATCATGCGTTTTGCTACCGCTTCTCTGACCGGTAGGCCTGATGTTGCTCCAGTGGTTTTTGAGATTGATGGTGATCAGATAAGCACCGCGGGCTTTGACATCACCCACACCGTACGTTTTCGAAATATCCAAGAGAATCCTCGCTGCACCGTCGTCATCGATGATCTCGCCAGCCTTGATCCTTGGTCGCCTAGAGGAATCAAACTCATCGGATCAGCAGCAATCGAAGATGCAGGTGGCTCCCCTCGATTTCGGATCAGCCCAGAAGTCATCATCAGTTGGGGAATAAATGACACCACACCCGGAATCCCTCAGATGGAGCGAAGGCCCATCGTCGCGTAGTTATGGCCTGTGGCCACTGGTATCAATGCGCCCGGTGCCTCATCATTAGAATCGCATAAAGCTTGAAGAACTTCACGGAAGGTCTCATAGTTACGCTTCTAACCTAGAGAGGTCCCATGTCATCTCCCCATGAGCTAGCCGGTGAACTCCAACACCTCGATGTACTGGTCGTTGGAGCAGGCATTTCTGGTATCAACGCTGCATATCACCTCTCACAATCATGTCCGGACCGAAATTTTGCCGTCCTAGACGCTTTAGAGAGCTTTGGAGGGACCTGGCTTACCCATAGTTATCCGGGCGTTCGTTCAGACACTGAGATTTATACCCTCGGCTACAGCTTCAAGCCTTGGACCGGTTCCCCCTACGCCAGTGCTGAAGAAATTCGTAGTTACCTCGGCGAGACCATCGAAGAGTTTGATCTCGGCCACCACTTTCACTTCCAATATCAAATTCACGAGGCTCGTTGGTCCAGTGAAGATCAGTACTGGAGCGTCACTGGTACCAGGGGTCCTGACGCTGAAGCCTTCTCCTTGACGACCAATTTTCTCTGGATGTGTCATGGCTATTACCGCCAAGGTGAAGGGCACACCCCCAGCTGGCCAGGCATGGAGGAATTCAAGGGATCTTGGATTCATCCTCAGTCTTGGCCCAAGAACCCTGAGATCGCCGATAGAGAGGTAGTAGTCATTGGATCGGGCGCAACAACCGCCACGCTCGTACCAAACATTGCTGATGAATGCTCACACATCACCATCTTGCAGCGTTCTCCCACCTACTTCTTCCAGAGCCCCAACGCTGATCCCTTGGCGGATCAATTGCGGGGCCTAGATACCCCTGAAGAGTGGATTCACGACATCATTCGGCGTAAGTCAATGGCTGACATGCAATCCATGACCCAGATCCAAATGCTGCACCCCGACCTCTCGAAAGCGGGTCTGGTGCAAATGGTTGCCGCCCAACTTCCCGAGGGTTATGACGTTGAGACACATTTCACACCACGCCATCTACCGCACGAACAGCGGATTTGTCGCATTCTTGACGGTGACCTTTTCAAAAAAATCTCTGAGGGTCGCGTCAGTATGGTGACCGATGAAATTGAATGCTTCACCGCCGACGGCATCACCACCAAAGGTGGCGAACATCTCAAAGCAGACGTTGTGATTACCGCCACAGGCTTTAATCTGACGGTGCTTGGTGACGTGGCCTTTTACGTCGATGGAGAGGCCGTGGACTTTGCCAACAGCTTCACCTACCGAGGCATCATGTTCACCGGCGTGCCCAATATGGCCTGGACCTTTGGTGCACTACGCGTCAGTTGGACGATGAGGGCAGATCTGGTGAGTCAATTTCTCTGTCGTCTGCTCAAGGAAATGGAAGCGACGCAGGCCTCAAGTGTCGTAGCCAAGCTACGCAGCCAGGATGCCTCCATGGAAATTGGCCCCTTCATTGACCCTGCACAATTTAATCCTGGTTATGCGCAGCGTTCTCGTGACCTCATGCCAAGGTCAGGCTCAAAGCCTGAGTGGCAACTCAGTCTCGACTACTGGGCAGAACGAGACGTTCTGCCGACTGCTGATCTCCATGATGGTTGCTTAATCTTTAACGCAAGCAACTAGGCGCGGTTTGGCGGCCTTTGCATTGGCCACAACGCCTGCTCGCAGGCCTGGAACGGCCTAGTTCAGGCTGGCGATGTCAATGACAAAGCGGTAACGAATATCGCTCGCCACAACGCGGTCATAGGCCTCATCGATTTGATCAGCAGTGATGAGCTCAATATCGGCACCAAGGCCATGCTCGGCACAAAAGTTGAGCATCTCTTGGGTTTCACGTATGCCACCAATGCCCGAGGCACTCAGTGATCTCCGCATTTGGGCCAGCGTACTGAAGCCCACTTGGTAGGGCTCAGGCGATACTCCAACATTCACCAAGGCTCCATCGAGCCGGAGCAATGAGAGATATTTCGGAACAGCGATACCGGCTGAAACGGTGTTCACGATGAGATCAAAACGTCCTCGCAGGGATTTAAGGACTTCAGGATCACCCGTTGCATGAAAGCTCGAAGCTCCCAGCCTCTTACCGTCGGCCTCCTTGCCCGCGCTGCGCGTGAGGATGGCCACCTCGGCACCCATGGCATGGGCAATTTTGACCCCCATGTGACCTAGGCCACCGAGGCCAACAATGGCCACCTGCTTAGCGGGTCCCGCCTTCCAATGGCGTAAGGGTGAATACATCGTGATGCCAGCACAGAGCAAAGGTGCAGCCACATCGAGTGCAAGCCCATCAGGAATAGAGAGCACAAAATCCTCATCGACGACCACATGGGTGGAGTAGCCACCTTGCGTAATGCTTCCATCTACATCAGTCGAGTTATAGGTCCCGATGTTGCCCTTCAGGCAATACTGCTCTTCTCCCGCAAGGCAGTTCACACATTCGCGACAGGAATTCACCATGCAACCAACACCAACGCGATCACCAACTTCGTAGCGCTCCACCTCTGCCCCTATGGCCTCGACAGTGCCTGCGATTTCATGGCCGGGAACTAAGGGGTAGTGAACCTTGCCCCATTCCTCTCTGGCGGTATGAATATCTGAGTGGCAGATGCCCGCAAAGGCAATAGCAATACGCACATCCTTGGGGCCAAGTTCGCGACGGGTGATGGAAGTCTTCTCGAATCTTCCCTTGCTCTTCGTTAGTGCATAGGCTGTGACGTTGCTCATGTGGCTCCCTTGCCGTTTTTCAATATTCGAAGTCCTCGGAGCGTAGTGCGATAGCGCCGTTCGGCGATGAGCCGCTCAGCCGCTCAGCCTCTCAGCCTCTCAGCCTCTCAGCCTCTCAGCCTCTCAGCCTCTCAGCC
>CAZTQJ010000081.1:0-6137 GCA_964615615.1 uncultured Acidimicrobiaceae bacterium | reverse complement strand
CCAAGGGGGTCCCGAGGGCATTAGCCAAGATGGCCTTAATGGGGTCAGCGTGACTCACCGCAACCACCGTTTGTCCCCGGTGGGCGGCAGCAATCTCTAAGACTGCTTCAAAGCTGCGACTGGCCATCTCCGCAAAGGACTCGCCTTCGGGAAAGCGAAAACCCGAGGGCCAACGCTGAACGGTGGTCCACTCAGGTTTTTTCGATAATTGATCGAGGCGCTTGCCTGTCCAGGTGCCAAAGTCACATTCGAGGAGTCCGCGATGGCGCTGCACCTTGAGGCCAAGGGCCTTCGCGATAGGAGCGGCCGTCTCTCGGGTTCTCTCCAGGGGAGAGGCGTAGACGGCCTTAGGTGCACGCTTGAGCTCAGCGATGCGAGCGGCAGCCACCCCAGCCTGGGCGAGGCCCTCTTCGGAGAGGTGAAGCCCAGGGGCGCGACCCGGCAGGGTTGTTCCCGTGGTGGGGGTCTTCCCGTGACGCACGAGCATCACGACGGTCGCTTTATTCCTTGGAGAGCTCACCTGAGCATCGTAGGAGGAACTGGGGCTTGAATCGGCCTAGGCCAAGACGCCGGGGCCAGTTATGGCCTCGGCTGGCCAGCGGCGGCGTGAAATCCCCGCGAGCTTGTGCAGGAGTTCAATGGCCGCTGGGTCTTCATCGCCAGGGCGAACTTCGAGGGATCCGTCAGCGACCATGGCTTCGATGATCTCTCGGCCACGCTCAGTGCGCACGATGGTCAGCGTCCAATCATTGGATTCACCAATGCCGCCGGTGGAGATATCCGCGTGCTCAGCAGCAAAGTCAGGACAGCTCTTGCAGCCTTCACGGGTGAAGCTGTGGCATTCCTTGAGGGGAATGCGATGTTCGGTGCCATCATCGGTCCAGATCTGGAAGACACCCTTGATGTTGACCTTGGCGATTTGCTCGCGGGCTATGCCATATTTCGCGGAGAAGAGGTCTTCAAAGATTGCGTCATCGAAGGTCTTCGAGCAGAGCAGGCCGATAACGAGTTGGAAACGGCGTGCGATCTTTCCTGCCTTGCGCGCAGCCATGATGCCTGGGGCTGAAGCTTGGCAGCCCATGCCCACCAAGGCGAGACGCTCGTGGCCAGCTTCAATGGCTTCGGGGTAGGCCAGGGTATTAGCTGAGTAGGTGTAGCGCGATCCTGAGGTGGCCAGGATGCCGGCCCTATCGGTGACTACTTGAGGCACTGCCTGCCAGCTAGAGCCATCACCTTCGAGGCCAGAAACCAAAGCCGCATCGATACGGTCATGGCGAATTGACCAGTCCAAGATGGCTGCGACCACGCCGCCGTCTTGGCCATTGCTGTGGAGCTCGGGGTCCGTGGCCCTGGCGAGCAGGGTGTCGGTGGAGATACCAGCGGTTTCGCTGGCCTCGCGAGGACGGGCAAAGAGATGCTGGTCGATCTCATCTTCCCAGCCCCTAAAGCGTGGACAAGCCCTGGTGCACAGGGTGCAGCCTCGCTCGCCGTGGGTGCAACTGGTTGCGTCGCCATCGACGTCAATATGGAAGGGCTTGTAGACACCGTTTTTGTCGTTGTAGGAAAGAACGTCGTGAGGACAGGCGATGATGCAGCTTGCACATCCGGTGCAGAGCCCTGAGGTGACGACTTCCTCGTAGAGATCGGTCCATTGCGGCTTTTCAGGAGGCATGCTTCAACCCTAGCCACCGCGCTGGCAAGAGAGGCAAGCCGTCTAGGGTTCGGCCCGTGCCCGAGTGTTTAGAGATCGAGGAATATCGCCAGTTGGCTGAGCGCGCCTTGGGGCGAAGCGTCGCCAGGCTTGAGGCCGATGCCCTGGTGCGCCGAGGCTCCGTGATCGATCCTCGCAAGGCCTTGGACGGCCTTAGCTTTGTGGCTGCACGCCGTCACGGAAAGCTGCTGATCCTCGACACGAAGGGCCCATCACTGGGCATTCGCTTTGGCATGACGGGGGCGCTGATGGTGGATGGCAAGCTGGGCGTCGATGAACTCCTCTACGGCCCTGGTCGTTATGAGGAAAAGTGGATACGAGCCCGCATCCACTTTGACGATGGCGGGGTGATGGCGCTGCATGATCCACGACGCTTCGCAAGAATCATGCTTGATCCCGATGAAGACGTCTTGGGCCCAGAAGCCACCAGCTTGAAACTCGCTGAGCTCGAGCTTGCCCTCGGGCCCGTGGGTGCAGGACAGAGGCCGGTGAAGGTCTGTTTGATGGACCAGTCCAAGGTCGCCGGCCTGGGCAATCTGCTGGTCGACGAGATTCTCTGGCGAGCGGGTATTGCTCCAGCGCGACCCATAGGCAGCCTTCAGCATGAGGATCGACGCTTACTGGCCAAGACCATTGCGACGGTCTTGAAGCAATTAGCCAAGCGTGGTGGCTCGCATATGGGCGACCACATGGATGGTCGACGCAAGGGAGGGGCCTGTCCTCGCGACGGAGCCGACATGTTGCACAGCACGCTCGGTGGACGCAGTACTTATGCCTGCGCAGTGCATCAAAGCTGAGTGATCTCGCTAGTCCCCCCGGCCATGGGGCGAGTGGGGGAGAATGGGATCTATGCAGAACTTCCTCTTGAACTCCGGCTACGTCGCCATCTTTATTCTCGCCATGGCTGAGTCGGCTTGTATCCCTATTCCTTCCGAGTTGACCTTCGGCCTGGCTGGAGCGCTTTGCTCTAGTGCGGTGATCCACGGAGCACATCACCACCTTTCGCTGGTGGCCGTCATCGTGCTTGGTTCGCTGGGATCCCTGGTGGGTTCCTACATTGCCTATTACGTCGGCCGCACGGCCGGGCGCTCCATCGTGGACCGCTGGGGCAAATGGATTCTGTTGACGCATGCTGATCTCGATAAGGCTGAGGGCTGGTTCGCTGGCCGCGGCCACTGGAGCGTCCTGATTGGTCGCGTTATCCCCGTCGTGCGCACGGTGATTTCCTTTCCTGCCGGCGTTGCAGAAATGAATCTCAAGACCTTCACCTGGATGACCACCATTGGTGTCACCGTGTGGGTCAGCGTCCTTTCCATCATCGGTTATGAAGTTGGCGATCAGTATGAAAAGGTGACCAAAGGCTTTTCCTACGCCGGCTACCTCGTCGTGCTGCTGGTGCTGGTCGCCGGAGCAGTTGCGCTCTATCACCGCTATCAGCAGGTGAAAAAGGCCAAGGACTCAGGTCCTAAGCACGCCCAAAAGGGCTAAAGACCGTGGCGGGAAAACTCCAAGGCCTGCGCACGCTTATCTATCCTGTCGATGATCTCGATGCGGCGAAGTCCTGGTGGTCGAGCTTCCTCGGTGCAAAGCCCTATTTCGACGAGGTCTTCTACGTAGGTTTCAATATTGGTGGCTACGAGCTCGGTCTTCTGCCAGGCCAAGACCCCAGCGAAGGTGCTTACGTCTACTGGGGCGTCGAAGACGTGGAAGCTGCGGTCGCTTCTGCCATCGCGCAAGGCGCAAGCGTTCACAGTCCGCCCACTGATGTGGGTGAGGGGATTGTTACTGCACTCGTGCGTAACCCTCAAGCTGCCTTAGTCGGATTCATCTTCAATCCGAACTTCGCCCTAGAGGCGCATTGATCTCTAGACAGTGTTCATCGTCACGGCTTTTGAGCCTTTCTAGAGATCGCCTGCAGCTTCAAGAACCTTGGCTGCGTGACCATCGGTCTTGACTGAATACCAGCACCGCGCGACCTTGCCTGCTTCATCAATGAGGAAGGTGGAGCGAATGACGCCAATGGACTTCTTGCCATAGAGCACCTTCTCGCCATAAGCGCCGAACTTCTCCATGACCTTGTTGCCCGCATCGGTGAGTAAGGGGAAGGTCAACTGGTACTTCTTGCGAAAGGCCTGATGCTTTTCGGCAGGGTCAGCAGAGATCCCAAGCACCGCAACCTTGGCCTTCGCGAAGGCCTTGAGATGGTCATTGAACTGACAGGCCTCAGTGGTGCAGCCAGGAGTGTCGTCCTTTGGGTAGAAGTAGACAACAACCTTTTGTCCCTTGAAATCCGAGAGCTTGACGGCCTTGCCGTCTTGGTCGGGGAGGGTGAAGGCGGGGGCTTTACTTCCTGCTTCGAGGCGTGGCATGGGATTCCTTTCGACGGGACTTTCGCCTCACCCTACGGGACAAGGCCAGTTTTCGCAGCCCTAGGGCTAGGCTGGTCTACGAGCACTCGGCGTATGCGACGCCGAACTGTGCTGGGCCCCGCCTTCCTTGTTGATTGCGGTTCTGGGGTCCGACCGACTACATCCAACCCCAACTCGCAAGCAACAGGAGCACCATGACCATTACCGAATCCACCCCAACGGGTCCCAATCCTGAAGGCCAGGACCAATACGCCACCGAAACCACCTTCGCCTCTTTAGGTGTTTGTGCCCCGCTGGTTGAAGCCCTTGATCGCCAAGGCATCGTGAAGGCCTTCCCCATTCAAGCCCTCACCGTTCGTGATGCACTTGCGGGTCGCGATGTCTGCGGCAAGGCCAAGACGGGATCAGGCAAGACCCTCGGCTTTGGTGTTCCCCTTATTCAGCGCACCTGGGAATCACTCGGCGGCGCCAAGGGCGAACTTCGCCAGATCGAAGGCGGACCAGCACGTCCGCGTGCGCTGGTTTTGCTTCCCACCCGCGAACTCTGCGTACAGGTTGCTGAAGTACTCAGCCCCCTGGCCGAAGACCTCGGCATGCGTTGCGTTGCGGTCTATGGCGGTGCTGACATTGAGCGTCAAATCAAGCAACTGCGCAAGGGTTGTGAAGTCATCATTGCCACCCCTGGGCGCCTCATTGACTTAGGCGACCGTGGCGAGCTGTCCGTGGAGCAACTCGAGACTTTGGTGCTCGATGAGGCTGACCGCATGGCCGACATGGGCTTCATGCCCCAAGTCGAATGGGTACTTCGCCGCCTTACCGAAGAGCACCAGACGCTGCTGTTCTCGGCCACCCTCGATGGCGCAGTCGACAGGCTCGTTAAGCGCTACCTCACGGATCCCGTATTCCATGAAGTTGCCTCATCGACGCAAACCGTTTCGCTCATGGTGCATCGCTTCTTAGCTATTCACCAGCGCGACAAGACCAAGGTGGCGGCTGCCATTGCTAAGGCCAACTCCAAGACGCTGATGTTCATGCGCACCAAGCGTGCCGCTGACCGTCTCGTCGAAGACCTGCTTGATGAGGGCATTAAGGCTGCAGCTATTCACGGTGACCTTCGTCAGTCCAATCGCGAGCGCGCCTTGGCTGACTTTGCCTCCGACAAGCTTCCCGTCCTCGTGGCCACCGATGTGGCCGCTAGGGGACTGCACATCGAAGGTGTCGATGCCGTCATTCACTTCGACCCGCCTGAGGATCACAAGGCCTACCTCCACCGCTCAGGCCGTACCGCCCGTGCGGGCACCGAAGGTGTTGTGGTTTCGCTCTTGCTGCATAACCAACTCGTCGAGGCTGAGGTGATTCAGCGACGCATAGGCATCAAGGTGCCTATGGTCGAGATGTTCTCCAATGACCCACGCTTGGCCGACCTGGCTGCCTGGGAGCCCCAGGCTTCTGAAGGCGTGCTCTAAGCAAGGCTGCTTATTGCTGGGCTAATTGGCGCAGCACAAACTGCAGCACACCGCCGTGGCGGTAGTAGTCAGCTTCGGTCTCGGTATCAATGCGTACCCTGGCCTCAAAGGTCACCTGATGACCATTGGGGTGAAGGGCGCTTACTTCGACCACGCGAGGCAGGATGCCTGTGTTGAGGTCTTCGAGGCCATCGATGCTGAAGACCTCCTCACCGTCAAGGCCGAGTGAACTGGCACTCTCGCCTTGGGGGAATTCCAGTGGTACGACACCCATGCCCACGAGGTTGGAACGGTGGATGCGCTCGTAGCTTTGGGCAATCACGGCCTTGACGCCAAGGAGGGCTGGACCCTTTGCGGCCCAGTCACGACTTGAGCCCGAACCGTATTCCTTGCCCGCGAGGACAATGAGTGGCACGCCCTCAGCGCGGTAGCGCTCTGAGGCTTCGAAGATGGAAGTCTGCTCACCGTCGGGGAGGTGACGGGTAATGCCACCCTCGGTGCCTGGCGCCAACTGATTGCGCAGGAGATCGGAAGAGCACACGTCTGAACCCCAGTCACCGGAAGCCAACTCGTATGCGGTCTTCTGCTGGA
>CAZTQJ010000080.1:0-6165 GCA_964615615.1 uncultured Acidimicrobiaceae bacterium | reverse complement strand
TTGCTAGCCTGTGCGCATCGCGTCTTCTCCCCTTCCCCACTCGGCCAAGGCCCCGTCCCGTTCCTTGCCAAAGGGGCTCTTGAGGGCCCTCAGGCCCCGCCAATGGGTAAAGAACGTTCTGGTCTTTATCGCCCCAGCGGCAGCCGCAGCCGTAAATCACTGGGATATCGCCGGTGAGGCAGCCCTAGCTTTTGTCTGTTTCTGCCTCGCCGCCTCAGCTACCTACCTCATCAATGATGCCATCGACCTTGAGGCCGATCGTCTTCACCCGGTCAAGTCCCTTAGACCCATCGCCTCAGGCCTGGTCAGTCTGCCTCTCGCCCTCTCCCTAGCCCTTGTCCTCGCTGGGGGAAGCTTGGCCCTCGGCTTCAGTGCCACGCACTGGCAATTAGGCATCGTGATTGCGGTTTACTTGGCGATTTCTTGTTCTTATTCCATCTATCTCAAGCGGGTTGCCGTCGTGGAACTTGCCGCCGTCGCCTCAGGCTTTGTCCTCAGAGCAGTTGCCGGCGGTGTAGCCACCGATTTAAAGCTCTCCAGTTGGTTCATCATCGTGATTTCCTTCGGCGCACTCTTCGTCGTTATCGGCAAGCGCCTGGCTGAACACCAAAAACTTGGCGAAGGTGGCGCAAAGCACCGAGCAGTGCTCGGTGAGTATTCGCTGTCCTTCCTCTCATCAGCCGCCACGCTCTCGGCCGGCGTGACCGTCACGGCCTATTGCCTCTGGGCTTTTGAGCGTCTTGCTGGGCACCAAGGACAGAACAAGCTCTGGCTCGAACTCAGCATCGTTCCTGTCGTGATTGCGATTCTCCATGTCCTTCGCCTTCTTGACCGAGGTGACGGTGGCGAGCCCGAAGATCTCGTACTGAGAGATCGTGTTGTCCAGATTCTCGGCCTGTGCTGGGCGGCCTGCCTCATCGCTGGCATTTATGGATAGCGCTTGTGCATAGCCGTCAACGCGTACGCATGCATGGTTGGGGAATGACCCAAGCCATCACGGCAGAGCTGCTCGCAGCTAATGCTGCTGATGACCTTCCCGCAATTTTGGCCGAGGCTAAGCACGGAGCCATCGCTCGTGGACTCGGTCGTAGCTACGGAGACCCGGCACAACTCGCCGGAGGCCTCGCCATCTCATTACTCGAGGCCGGTCGCCAGATTGATCTCGACCCCACGACGGGGCTCGCCGCCGTCGGCGGCGGAGTCAGTCTCGACGCCCTGATTAGCGCCGCGCTACCGCTCGGATGGTTTGTGCCCGTAACCCCTGGAACCCGACAGGTCACCGTTGGTGGTGCCATTGCCTTTGATGTCCACGGTAAAAATCACCATGCCGACGGCAGTTTCGCTAATCATGTTCGGTCCATCACGCTTGCCACGCCAACGGGAATCCATGAACTCAGTCCAGAAAGCCAGCCGGAGCTGTTCTGGGCCACTGCCGGAGGCATGGGATTAACCGGCATCATCACCTCTGCCCTTGTCCAGATGATCCCGGTGAACTCATCAGTGATTGCCGTGGACACTGACCGCTATCCCAACCTCGATGCGGTGATGGCAGCCATGGTTGAAGGTGATGATCGCTATCGCTACTCCGTGGCCTGGGTTGACTGCATGCGTAGCGGCGCCTCCATGGGTAGGGCCATCCTGACCCGCGGTGAGCACGTGGACGATGCCGCAGCAGCCGTAAAGATTCCAAAATCTTCAAGAATTAGCGTCCCCTTCAAGCCGCCCTCCGGACTCCTCAACCGTCTGTCGATCACCGCGTTTAACGAAGCTTGGTTTAGGGTCGCGCCAAGTCATGCCGAGGGTGAGATCCATGAGCTTGGGGCCTTCTTTCATCCCCTCGATGGCCTTGCCCATTGGAACCGGCTCTATGGGCCTCGGGGCTTTGTCCAGTGGCAGTGCGCAGTTCCCGACCAAGCAGGAGAAGTGATCGCCACCGCCATCAAGCGTTTGAGTGAACGCAAAGTGCCCTCCTTCCTTGGCGTGCTCAAGCGCTTCGGACCCGGCAATGCAGGCCTGCTCTCCTTCCCGATGGCCGGGTGGACTCTGGCCTTAGATCTGCCCGTTGGACCCTCAGCCCTTCCCGAAGTACTCGACGAGCTCGACGAGCTCGTCGTTGCTGCAGGGGGACGGATATACCTAGCGAAGGATTCAAGACTCTCCCCGCGCCATCTTCGGGCGATGTACCCAAGGCTTGATGAGTTTCTCAAGATCAAAGCCAGTGTCGACCCACGAGGGGTGTTGCGCTCGGACCTTTCGGTCCGACTCGGCATCACCTCTGCAATGCCTTAAGCAAGAAAACAAACAAGAGGAGTAACGCCATGTCCGACGCCTTTGGAAATCCCCAGACCATCCTCGTACTGGGAGGGAGTTCAGAGATTGGCTTGGCGATCACCGCAAAGCTCGCGTCTCGCACGCGCTCCATAGCGCTCGTCGGCCGCAGCCAAGAGAAGCTCGAGCAATCCGCCACACACCTGCGGAGCAAAGGTGCACCAGAAATTTCAACCGTGATTGCTGATGCCGCTGATGCCTCAACTGCGGCTGACGCAGTGGAGGCGGGGCTCAAAGCCCTCGGTGGATCCGTTGACCTTGTCCTTGTAGCTGTGGGCCTGCTTGGTGATCAAGAACACGATGAAAATGATGCTGGCGCCGCGGCCGAACTGGTTGCGGTGAACTATGCCTGGCCCTCAGCAGCCCTCAGCGCACTGCGCCCAAGCCTGATCACCCAAGGCCATGGACTTGTCGTCCACCTCTCATCAGTGGCAGCAGTCAGGGTAAGGCGTGCGAATTACCTCTATGGTGCCTCTAAGGCCGGGATGGATGACTTCGCGCTTGGCTTTGGTGATGGCCTCGATGGAAGTGGGGTCAAGGTAATGACCATCCGTCCAGGATTCGTTAGCACGAAGATGACTGCTGGTCGCAAGGCTGGCCCTTTTTCCACCACCGCAGACAAGGTCGCTGCCGATGTTGTCGCTGCGCTTTCCAGTAGTCCCAGAATCCTCTACAGCCCTGGAATTCTCCGCTACATCTTCGGCATCCTTCGCCATCTTCCCCTCAGCCTGTGGAGGAAAATCCCCGGCTAGTTCGAGGGCTTAATGAGCTTTGGAACGTCCCGAGGGCTTTGCGCTTGCTGTCGGGGAAAGCGTCGATAAGGGGCTTTTCCTGAGCGACTGCGTGAAGAAATCCCTAGCCCACCAGGACTGAAAGTAACGATCCTGTGTTGAGCTGCCGGGCTGCATGCTGTCAAGCAATTTCTTACCATTTGCCCCGCTGGCAGGCTGAGCGTAGGAGGCGAACTGCACCCAGTCTGAGTTGATATCAAGTTCCATGGCTCGTACACAGTGCGCACGAAGGAAGAGATCGGCGAGTGCGGTAATGGTGAGCGAAGGCCCACCGATATACACCAGAGCACCATCCTTGGTTTGGCCGATACCGCTTCTCCATACATTGACTGCTCCGCCAAGGGTTGCACCCCAGCGGGTGTTATCGGTTGCCGAAAGTCCAGGTACTGCCGCTCCCCCATCAACGATGAGATCGAGGTTTTGTCGCACAGCTTGAACCTGATCGGACATCTTGGCGTCCTTGCCCCAAGCCCCTACCGTGGCCGTTCCATTGCGGTAGATAACGACCGAAGCCGCCCCCTTGCGCAGGGGAATGAGCATCTGGTGATCTGTGTAGTAACCGCCATTGGCATCACTCATGCGAAATCCCGCATTGAAGGCGGCCGCAAGTTTCGATGCGGCGGTGCTCTTGATGGGTGCAGAGTGCACAAATGGACCGCCGCCGGGGATATAAGAACCCGAGTAGAGATTCAATTTCAGCAGCTTGGGGTCCATCCACACCATGCCCACGATGAACGAGGTGTGCACCGCATCAGGCCGCACAAAGCTCTGATACATCGCAGGAAGGCCCTTTACCGTGCTCCCCAGTGGCGACCACTGACCTTCGCCGGCCTGTGCTGGGCTCGCCGGCGAGATCACCGCTGCTGGAGCAGCAAGGTGGGGAACAGCACTGACCAAGCTGGTGCTGGTGTGGCCAGCTTTCTTGAAGGCATCCTTGGGAGGAGCGCCACCCTTTTGAGGTTGATTATGCGTGAAGTAATAGTGCTCGACCAAGTTGGCCACGGAGCCACCGCCGTGGTCGCGAAGCCATTCAGCAAAGCGCGGCGCCATGGTGGTGCCGTAGGCGGGGTTGCTCAGCGCTTGAACCAGGGTCACGCCAAGGTAGGCCATCACGAGCACCGTCACCAAAGACAACACGGCAACAACACGACGGCGAAGGTAGGTCATGCGAGAGACCGGCGGCCGAGCGTGAGCAGGAGATCGACGGTTTGCCATGGGATTCCATTCTCCCACGGGGCTAGATCGCGTTAGCGCTACCCCCGCGAATGCCTTAGGGCCCTAGGTCAAACAACTTTCTCTATGGGCGCCATCCTGAGCAGTAGCTTCTTCGAACCCACCGTGGGGAACATGACCGTAACGGTGGCGTCACGGCCTGCATCGGTCACCGAGGTAACGAGCCCCTCGCCCCAACGGCGATGTGAGACACGATCTCCGGCGATGAGCTCAAGTTCTTCAGCCCCCGTGGATGGAGGCTCGGCTACAGGCCCAATATCGGCTTCTGGCCGACGGGCACCGAATACTCGACCACTGTCTGGGTCACTAGGGGCAATAAAGCGATCCCGAGACGCACTACGAGGACTTTCGCCATTTGTGCTCGACACTGTTTTGGTAACGGACTCAGGAATCTCTGAAAGAAACTGGCTAGGAATGTTGTTCTGGTGCTGGCCCCAGAGTGACCTTGACCAGGCGTGAGAGAGGTGCAGGTAGCGCCTCGCGCGGGTAACACCTACGTAGGCAACACGGCGTTCCTCCTCGAGTTCAACGGGATCATCCAGTGAGCGGAAGTGGGGGAAGATGCCATGCTCCATTCCCACCATGAAGACTGCATCAAACTCGAGGCCCTTAGCGATGTGCATCGTCATGAAGGAAACGCGTTCGTCCACATCGCCTAAATCATCGCTATCAGCAACAATGGCGATGGCTTCAAGCATGGCGACCACGGTCTCGTAGCCCTCAGCCACGGAAATCAATTCCGCTAGGTTCTCGAGACGACCTTCGGCCTCATGGGCTGATTCCGCACCCCGTGAGCGCTCAGCTTCAATTTCCGCGGCAAGACCAGTGCGATGCACCACGGCTTCCATGACTTCAATGGGTGACGCCGTGGCGACCAGCTCTTCGAGTTCACTCAGCAGCAGGTCAAGAGAAGCTGCGCCGCGGGCAGCCGGACCAGTAACTCCGGCTGCTTCGGGATCCCTAAGGGCTTCACGCAAGCTAGAAGCTTTCATCGCGGCATGCGTGAAGAGTTTCTTCTGTGAGGTATCGCCAAACTTACGCTTGGGCGTATTCAGCACTCGACGTAAGGAGAGGTCATCGGTGGGATTTGCCGCTACCCGTAAATAGGCCAGCGCATCGCGGACTTCACGGCGATCGTAGAAACGGGTGCCGCCAACCACGAGGTAGGGAATTTCCGCTCGGACAAACTGCTCTTCAAGACTCCTGGACTGAGCATTCGTACGGTAGAAGATGGCTATTTCGCTCAATGGAACGCCACGGGCATGGAGCTTGCCTGTTTCTGTGGCCACCCATCGTGCTTCATCCCATTCGTCCGACGCTTTATAGATGGTGATCGGATCGCCCTGATCACCCTCGGTGAAGAGCTTCTTTGCGTGACGGCCAGGGTTATGAGCAATGAGGCCATTCGCCGCATCAAGAATGTTCTGCGTTGAGCGGAAATTCTGTTCGAGGAGTACCTCTGCTGCATCAGGGAAGGTCTTCTCGAACTGCAAGATGTTACGCACGTCGGCAGCACGGAAACGGTAAATCGATTGGTCCGCATCACCCACCACGGTGACATTGCGATGGTTTGAGCCCAAGAGCATCACTAATTGATTCTGGGCGAGGTTGGTGTCTTGATACTCGTCCACCAAGAGATGACGGAAGCGCTCTTCATAGCCGCGACGAACATCTTCATGCTCTCGCAGGAGCAGCACGACCTTCATGATGAGGTCGTCAAAGTCCATGGCATTGGCGTTGCTGAGTCGCAGCTGATAGCTGCGATAGAGATCGGAAGAGCACACGTCTGAACTCCAGTCACCTGAAGCTATCT
>CAZTQJ010000079.1:0-6204 GCA_964615615.1 uncultured Acidimicrobiaceae bacterium | reverse complement strand
CACGGCTCTGAACACTCTTTCCCTACACGACGCTCTTCCGATCTTGTCGCGGTGCTCCTCCGGGCTTTTGTCCTTCAAACCTTTTTCATTCCTTCGGCATCTATGGAGCCCACGCTGCAGATCGGCGATCGCATCATTGTTTCGAAACTCTCCTACAAACTCCATGGGATCCACCGCGGAGACATGATTGTCTTTGCGAGGCCTCCTGCCGAGAACTGTGGAGGAGAGCCGGTCGCTGACCTTGTGAAGCGCGTCATTGGTCTCCCTGGCGAAACAATTGCTTCACAGGGAAATGACGTCCTCATCAACGGTAAGCCAATTACCCAGGATTGGCAGTCCAAGGGCTCGCCCCTCGGGCCGCCCATACGGAGCCAGCGGATACCAAATAACGCAGTCTTTGTCATGGGGGACAACCGCACGAACTCCTGTGATTCACGCATGTGGGGCCCGGTTAACCAATCCTTGGTGGTTGGTCATGTCGTCCTGCGCATCTGGCCGATTTCCCAGTTTCATGTCTTCTAGGCAGGGGATTTCCCTGCCCTGTTTCGCTAGGATGTTCTCGTGCTCTCACTGAGCCCCATCAAGATCCTGATCATCGTGGTCGTCGCAATCATCCTGCTTGGACCCGATAAGTTGCCGCAATTCGCGAGGCAAGTAGGGGACACCTGGCGATCATTTCGCGCGCTGCAGCGCAAGATGGAAGAAAGTGTTCGCGACAGCCTTCCCGACCTTCCTTCGACGAGTGAAATGGCACGACTAGCGCGTTCTCCCGCTTCCCTGCTCGACAAGATTGCAAAGTATGACCCGCAGGATCCTGACGGAGAGTTCACCGGAGACGAATCGGAATTCGGACCACATCTCGATGAGGATGACACAGAAAGTCCGACACCTGAGGCTGGCCCAGCGAGACCGCGACCTGATTATGGATCTGGCGATCCAAGTCTGAACTGAGCGCACCATGGCACTGAAAAACCCCCTGCGGAGAAAAGCTGTAGCCGCCCCCAATCAGATGACGCTCTTTGAACACTTTGGTGAGTTGCGTCGTCGTCTCGTGGTCTGCGTTATCGCCATTGCTCTAGGCGGCCTCGTAGCCTTCTTCTTCTACCCACAGATCCTGCATGTACTTCAAGAGCCCTATTGCCAAGCCAATCACGGCGACTGTGCGCTGTACATCACTGCCCCGCTTGATGGCCTGACCCTGCGCATCAAGATGGCACTCTTCGGCGGCTTCTTTCTCTCCCTTCCCGTCCTCTTATTTCAAATCTGGCGCTTCATCGTGCCTGCCCTGCGGCCCCAAGAGCGCAATTATGCGATTCCCTTTGTGGCGGCCTCTGTGCTGCTCTTCGCCCTGGGTGCCTACGTTGCCTACGTGAGCTTTGAACACGCACTCGCCTTCCTCGGGGCCATTGGTGGCCCCAATCTGCATCAGATCTACAACCCGAATCAGTACCTCACCCTCATCCTCATGATGATGCTGATTTTCGGCCTCACCTTCGAGTTTCCCGTCCTCCTCGTCGCCCTGCAATTGGCCAAGGTCATCACCCCTACGCAACTCCTCGCCCAATGGCGTTGGGCAATCATCGGCATCACCGTGGCTGCTGCGGTGTTCACCCCAAGCGGTGACCCCTTCTCCATGCTGGTGTTAGCAATTCCTCTGGTGGCCTTCTACTTCTTGGCGATAGGTATCGGAAAAATCTTTGGGCGCTGACCCGACGGAGCGAGCTCTCCCTCCCAGCTCGCTTTACCAAGACTTCACTGAGGCCTTGCCATTCGTCCTCGACGAATTTCAAGAGGAAGCACTCGCTGCCTATGAACGCGGCGACAATCTTGTCGTAAGCGCCCCGACGGGTTCAGGCAAGACCATCGTCGCGAACTTCGCCATTGCCCAAGCACTTGCTCATGGACGTAGAGCCTTCTACACCACACCACTGAAGGCGCTCTCCAACCAAAAATTCGCCGAACTTCGAGCGATTCACGGCAAGGGCGAAGTTGGGCTGCTGACCGGTGACGTCGCGATCAATGGCAATGCCGCGGTTGTGGTGATGACCACCGAAGTGCTTCGCAACATGCTGTTCTCACAGAGCCAAGACCTCAGCGATCTCGAGGCGGTCATTCTCGATGAAGTCCATTTCATCCAAGACCCCTATCGCGGTGGCGTCTGGGAGGAAGTACTCATCCTCGCGCCAAACACAGTCCGATTCACCTGTCTTTCAGCAACCGTTGCTAACGCCAGCGAATTGGCCGCTTGGATTTCCACCCATCGTGGACACACCAGTACGGTCATCTCCACCGATAGGCCCATTGATCTGCATAACCATCTCGCCTTTTCTGACCGCTACGCACGTGAGGTCCACCTGATTGATCTCCTCGAACAGGGAAAGCTCACTGACGCAGCCCAACGTATGGATCAAGCCATGGCGAGAGCCCTGCGTCATCAGGGCTCTTCGTGGACGGGAAGCCGCCACGGCAATCCGCCAAAGCCCTATCGCTCACCCATGCGTTCAGACCTTGTTGAAAGCCTCGAAGCAGCCAGACTCTTGCCAGCGATCTGTTTCATCTTTTCGCGCGCCGGTTGCGATGATGCAGTCAGGCAGTGCCTGCGCGCAGGCCTGCGGCTGACCTCCAAGCCCGAACGCATGACCATTCGCGCCATAGTCGAGCACCATGTAGATGCCATTAGCGATGAGGACCTAGCCACCTTGGGCTACACCGAGTGGCTAGAAGGCCTAGAAGCCGGATTTGCGCCCCATCATGCCGGCCTCGTTCCCCCCTTCCGTGAGGCGGTTGAGGAACTCTTCACCCAGCAATTGGTCAAGGTGGTTTTTGCCACCGAAACCTTGGCTGTTGGGATCAACATGCCCGCGCGCACCGTTGTCATTGAACGCTTCTCCAAGTTCGGAGCCTCGGGCTCTAAGGAATTGACCTCTGGCGAATTTGCTCAACTCTCAGGTCGGGCAGGACGTCGTGGTCTTGATCATGAAGGCCATGCCGTGGTGGCCTGGAGCTCGGATCTCAGACTGGCTGATGTGGGTCGCACCATTCTGGCTCCGCCGCCAAATTTGCGCTCAGCATTTCGGCCCACCTACAACCTCGCGTGCAACCTGATGCAGCGCTTCAGCCGCGATGAGGCCCTCGAACTCCTCGGGCGCTCCTTTGCCCAATATCAAGCAAGTAACGCCGATCGAACAGCAAGCCGGCTCGCTGAACGGCTCGCGAGGAGGGTCGCGGTCTTGGAGGAATTGGGCTACGCGGACGGCTGGAGTCTCAATCCTCGAGGCTCTGTACTGGCGGGGATTTATCACGAATCAGACCTTGTGCTCGCTGAAGCCTTGAACTCCGATGTCCTCAAAGGAGCAGAACCGGCAGTGCTGGCTGGCCTGCTCTCTGCGCTCTGCTTTGAGCAGCGCAGGGCCAGGCCCCGTCGAGGTCGCCCTGAACGCAACAAGCATCCGAAAAATGGTCGCCACGGGTCGGGTCAGGCCCGCTCAAAGCCTAAGAAGAATCATCTTGGTGGAGGGCGGCTGGCGGAGATTCATGATCGTCTCGAGTTGCTCAGCGACCGCGTAGACCTTGTCCACGCAGCCGAGGAGGCTCATCTCGTCCCTCGCTGCAAGGGGGTTGATGGGGGAGCAGCCATTGCGGTGGCTTCTTGGTCCCGTGGCGCCCTCTTAGAGGCCGCGCTAACCGCTGGCGAAGGGGATGACCAGGAGATAGCCGCCGGGGATTTCGTTCGGCTGGTTAAGCAGGTTGCGGATCTCTGCGGACAGGTTCGCATGAAGTCTCCCGACCGAGATCTCGCCAGCTCCGCTGGACTGGCGCAGAGCTCGCTCCTGCGATCCATCGTTGCCACGGGGGGCCTCTCAGTATCCCCGACATAGGCCTCGGGAATCTCT
Source organism: uncultured Acidimicrobiaceae bacterium (assembly GCA_964615615.1). GTDB lineage: Bacteria > Actinomycetota > Acidimicrobiia > Acidimicrobiales > RAAP-2 > CAZTQJ01. The sequence continues at coordinate 2,311 of CAZTQJ010000079.1, read as the reverse complement.
AGGCTCCCAAGCGCATGTTCCCCTATGTCAGTGAGACCTTCACCGAAACCGAAATGGCGATTCTTCGGCCATATTTCACGAACCTCGATCAGCCTGTCTTCGCCCTGGTGAACTTGCCAGAGGTCGTCAAGGGAGCCCTCTTCGCTCGCTACTCGCGCTCTTCTAAATCTCTGCGCCGGCTCTTCTTGGATGAGTTTGTTGGCGACCTCGATCTCAGTGGGGACCTCTCCTTCGATGCTTCAATAGGACTTCGGCGCGCCGAAGAACTCTACGAGAAGGTCTTCTTTGAGTACGGCGACGACTCGGTCGCCCAACTCGGTGGAGTTCACCTCGCCTGCGAGCAGGCTTCCAATGTCCTCACCAAGATCTTGGAGTGGGGACGCCTCATGTCCTACCTTGAGCAGTCAACGCGCTACTTGGGCTACGACAACAGGCTTTCTACGGGCCATTATCGCTATTTCCGCGCGCCAGAAATTCTTGAGTCTGGCCTAGGGGCTCGCTATATCGGTGACTGTGATCGCATGTTTGACAGTTATGCGGCCATGCTGCCCGCCGTGCAAACCTGGCTGGCCAAGCGCTTTCCCCAAGAAGCCGGCGATTCTGACTTTGTCTATCGCCAGGCCATTCGCGCAAAGGCTCTCGATGCTGTTCGAGGAGTACTCCCGGCAGCAGCCATTTCCAACCTCGGTATTTACGGAACGGGGCAGGGCTATGAAATGCTCCTCCTGCGCATGCGCGCCCACCCTCTGCCAGAAGCTCGTCACTACGCAGACATGATGCTTGAAGAGCTGCGCAAGGTGATCCCAAGCTTCCTGCGACGCGTAGACCTCGAAGATCGAGGACAGCGCTGGAGCGACCACCTCGAGAACAGCTCGCTAGCTACGGCCAGTGTCGTCAGTCGGCTCTGGCCTGACGCGCTGGAGGCCGAGGGTCAAAGTGGCTTACCGGTGGGAGAAGTCGACCTCATTGACTTTGACCCCGAAGGCGAGGACAAGGTCTTGGCCGCCATTGCCTTTGGATCCACCAGGTTGAGCGAGGCAGAAGCGCTCCGGCGCGTTCGACTCCTTGGCACGGACGAACGCGCCAGCCTGATGCATGCCTATACGGGAGAGCGCGAAAACCGTCGCCATAAGCCAGGCAGAGCATTTGAGCGCACTGATTACCGCTTCGAGTTCGTGTCTGACTACGGCGCCTTTCGCGACCTGCAGCGCCACCGTCTGCTCACCATTGAATGGCAGCCCTTAAATCCAGCCCTGGGCTACGACCTTCCTTCCATTGTGGAAGAAGCAGGCCAAGCAGGGGAATATGCAGAGACCATGGATCGCTCGCGTGATCTCTACGAGGCCCTCCTTGAGCCCTTCCCTGATCAGGCGCCTTACGCCGTTGCCCTGGCCTATCGGCTCCACTACGTGATGCAGATGAACGCCAGAGAGGCCATGCACCTCATTGAACTGCGTTCTGGGCCTCAGGGGCACCCTTCCTACCGACGCCTGGCCCAGCAAATGCATCGGCTTATTGGCGAAAAGGCCGGTCACCACCTGCTAGCCGAGGCTATGACGCATGTCGATCACGGCAATACGGATCTTGAGCGTCTTGAGGCAGAACGTGCCGCAGAGCGCCGTCGCAGCGGTTCCTGAGGCCTAGCTTCACTAGTTCTAGGGAGCATCGGCCACACGAGGCCCTCCACTGGGTATAGTGCGTGCGCGATAGCAGAGAGAAGGCCATGGCTGACGACGAAGAGTCCGTAGAAGATTTTGAGATTGAGGGCGAAGACCCTGAAGTCGACCTCGGCGATGATTTTGAGGCCGTAGATGATGATGCGGTCGTCGTTGACGAAGGCGATGAGGACGACGACGAGGGCGATGGAATCGAGATCCCCTCTGGGGCGAATCCCGCCAAAGATGACGAAGATGTTCACCTTGGTGATGACGAAGTAGAGGCCAGCCTTGACATCATCTTGAAAGAGAAGTTGGTCGTCGAAGATGAAGTCGATGAAGACGGCGGGGTCATCGAAGTCGATGACCGTGGAGATGGCACCGAATCAGTGCAGCCACGGCAGCCCGATGAGTTTGTCTGCAAGAGCTGTTTCTTGGTAAAGAATCCGAATCAGCTTGCTGACGCCGCAAAAGGCTATTGCCGAGACTGTGTCTAAGAAAAGCAAGCCTGAGAAGGGACTGCTGGGCCGGTACCTCAATGTGGTGCTCTTCGCACCAGTGGGTATTGCTACTCACGCCATCACGCACTTCGACGAATTGATCGAAGTGGGAGATCGGAAGAGCACACGTCTGAACTCCAGTCACCTGAAGCTATC
>CAZTQJ010000078.1:0-6225 GCA_964615615.1 uncultured Acidimicrobiaceae bacterium | reverse complement strand
CATCAGGAGTACGCGCAAAGCCTTGGGGGCTAGATCCCGACTGGGCGAGACTTTCAAATCCGACCGCAAAGTCAGGGCAAGTGCCGCTGCCATCGTCAACATGGATCCAGAGTTTGACCAGGGGAAGCTTGCTGCGAAGTTCGGCCACCTGCTGACTGAAACTGCCATGAAAGATCACGGCTTCGGCATCAGCATTTTCCCAGAGGTAGAGCAACTCGGTCGACTGATAGCGGTAGTTGGTGTTGATGGGCACCATGCCGACGCCAAGAGCGGCGACGACGCCCTCGAGGTATTCAGGAGCGTTGTAGGTATAGAGCGCAACTTTGGACTGATGGCCTAGGCCGGCCTCGAGAAAGGCCGCGCCCAGCGAACGACTGCGGTCAATGAGCGCTTTCCAACTACGCCTCGTGGCCCCTTGGCTGATGGCAGGCGCGTCGGGTTGCTCTAAAGCAATGGCCTCTAAGACATCGGCGTAGATCCAGTTCGTCAACACCGCTCCTCTCGGCTAACTGCGATGAGCCTACGCTCTTGGGTGATGACGAGCGTGACGAGCACCGAAGACGAAGTATTGGCCGAGCGAGAGGCTGTTCTCGCCTTTTTGGCCGAGCATCCCAAGCCCAGCGGAAAGCAACTCGCCGAGGCTGGATATGTCACACCGCACTGGCCTAAGCCCTGGGGACGCGAAGCCAGTCCAGCCGCTCAACTGGTCATTGATGAGCAATTGCGAGCGGCCAAGGTCTCGCGGCCAGTCAACCCCATCGGTATCGGCTGGGCCGGACCGACGCTGCTAGCTGCAGGGACCAAAGCACAACAAGAGCGCTGGCTGCCAGATCTCCTCAGTGGTGCTGCATTTTGGTGCCAGCTGTTCTCTGAGCCAGACGCGGGCTCTGATCTCGCGAGCCTGCGCACCAAGGCTGTGCGCGACGGCGACGAATGGGTCATTGATGGCGTGAAGGTCTGGACCAGTTACGGCCACGTGGCCCGCTTTGGCATTTTGATCGCACGCACGGACCCCGAGGTGGACGTTCACCGAGGCATCACCTACTTCGTTTGCCCCATGGACAGCCCTGGTATTGAGATCAGTGCTCTACCCGACATGACGGGTGATCATGCTTTCAATCAGGTGACCTTTAACGAACTGCGTATCTCCGATGACTGTCGCATCGGAGAAGTCGGCCAAGGCTGGGAACTGGCCAAGGTCACCCTAGGTAACGAGCGTGTTTCGCTTTCGGGTGAGGGCGCGCTGTGGGGGAGAGGTCCCACGATGGGTGATCTCCTCGAGCGTGTTCGCGCCTCGAAGATCCAACTCGAAGCATCGCTCCGTGATCGCGTCACCCGCGCCTACGTGCACGCAGAGATTCTGAAAGTCCTGCGTCAGCGAACCGTGGCCGCCATCCTCTCGGGTCAAGCACCTGGCGCTGAAGCTTCAGTGAGGAAAGCGCTGGCCGATGACCACGGTAAAGAGGTGATGGAACTTGGCCGCGACCTTGCCGGCCCTGCAGGCATGATCAAGGGGAGCGCGCCCTTGGGTGAACTGCGGCCTGGTGACGAGATATGGAGTTGGGGCTTTCTTTACTCTCCAGCCCTCACTATTGGTGGGGGAACCTCAGAAGTTCAGCGCAACATCATTGCCGAGCGTGTACTCGGCCTCCCTCGTGAATTGAGCGCCTAGCGCTCAAGTGGGCCAGCGTGGCCAAAGCCTTGGCGGATGCCTTGGCCAGCGCGCTTGGCTAGCTCCTCGGGCGCGAAGAGCATCCAATAGGCATTGCGTGCGTGGTCACGGCTGCGGTTTTCAAAGACCTGCGCTAGGACCTTGGGGTCACTGGCCTCATCTTCGTGGACAAAGACCTCAAGGATGGGCGTGGAGGTCATGAGCTGAGCCTGCATGATCCCCATGGCTGCCTCATGGGCACATTGTTTGTCAACGGGCGCCGAACCCGGCATACCGAGGGCGACAACAATGGAGCAACCTTGGTCCTGAATGAGGTTTTTGGCGGCAACGGCAAGGTCTTTAAATCCTGGGACGGTTTGTGAGATGACCTCAAAGCTTTCCCCGTGTCCGGGACATTCAGCCAATTCCGCACGCGCGGCAGCGCCCATGTCATAGCGAGCAAACATCGTGTCGACTACACCGATCTTGACCATGCTTCTCCTCTGGGTCGGCTTGCGCAAAAGGCTTAGGCCCTCAGGTTAGGCGGGAGCCCTAGCGGATGATGGCGTTCGTCGGAGGGCCTACGCTGGCTACATGGTGCTCACGAGTGTGGCCACCCTGAGGAGGTAGCTGTGGCCTGGGACTTTGAGACGGAGCCTGAGTTCGAAGAGCAGTTGGCATGGATGCGTGGCTTTGTCCGTGAACAGATCTACCCCCTTGAAACCCTTGAGCTCTCTTACGATCAAGTACGCCAGGTCATTAAGCCACTGCAAGACGAAGTCAAGGCTCGAGGCCTTTGGGCTTCACACCTTCCCGAAGAACTCGGTGGCGGAGGCTTTGGTCAGGTCAAGTTAGGGCTCATGCACGAGATCCTCGGCGAGACACCTTATGGACCCGTGGTCTTTGGCAATAACGCTCCAGACTCCGGCAACGCCGAGTTGTTGGCCATCGGCATGGAAATGGGTGGTAACCCTGAGCACCGTGAACGCTGGCTGAACCCGCTCCTCGCCGGCGAAATGCGCAGTGGCTTCTCTATGACTGAACCCCACACCGCCGGTTCCGACCCCACCTTGCTGCAAACCCGTGCCGTGCTCGATGGTGAGGAGTGGGTTATCGATGGACGTAAGTGGTACACGACCAATGGTTCGGTGGCTGACTTCTTCATCGTGATGGCCGTTACCAATCCCGATGTCCACCCCTACCAGGGTTCTTCAATGATCGTGGTGCCCGTGGACACTCCCGGCGTTACCGTTCTTCGCGACGTGGGTTCCATGGACGATCCAACGGTGGTCTATGGCAAGTTCGGAAACCACGCGGAAATTCTTTACGACCAGGTACGTGTCCCCAAGGGGAACCTCGTGGGGGTCGAAGGCGCGGGCTTCCAGTTGGCCCAAGCCCGTCTTGGACCCGGTCGTATCCATCACTGCATGCGCTGGCTCGGACAGAGCCGTCGGGCCTTTGAGATGATGTGTGAGCGCGCCGTGTCGCGCTACACCCACAAGTCAGTGCTCGCCGAAAAGCAAACCGTGCAGAACTGGATTGCCGATTCGATGGCTGAGATGCATGCAGCGCGTTTGATGACCTTGCAGGCAGCCTGGAAGATGGATCAGGTGGGAGCGTCAGCTGCCCGTGTCGAGATCGCCATGATCAAGTACTACGGAGCGCAGGTGCTCTACAACGTGATTGACCGCTCGCTTCAGGTGCACGGATCACTTGGTTATTCCTCGGACATGCCTCTCGAAGCGATGTATCGCGCAGCGCGCGCTGCTCGCATCTACGACGGGCCTGATGAGGTGCATCGCCAAACTGTGGCGCGCTCAGCGCTCAAGGGCTACGAAGCCCACGAGATTCCCACCGATCACATCCCCACGCGGACCGAGGCAGCTAAGCGCCAATTTGCTGATGCGCTGGAGATGTTGGCCGCAGCTGAGGCTTAGGCCAAAAATTTCAGCTGGGCCTTGGTGATGCCAGCAATGATGGAACTCGGGCTTCGCTCGATAACGCCTGCAACTTCAATCGTGGCAAATCGATTCACGAGTTCCTCAAGAACGACTCTGGCTTCCAGCCTGGCGAGTACTGCGCCAAGGCAGAAATGTGTACCGAAGCCAAGGGCAAGGTGGGGATTGGGGTCGCGATCCACGCGAAGGCTCTCTGCGTCGTTGCCAAAGACCGAGGGATCGCGATTGGCCGCCGCATAAACCATGAGAACGGGGTCTCCCGCCTTAATGGCTTGGCCGGCGAGTTCGGTGTCTCGGGTGGCCGTCCTCATGAAGGAGACCACGGGAGAGCTGTAGCGCAGGAGCTCTTCCACCGCGCTAGGGATGAGCGAGCGATCTGCCCTGAGTCGCGCCCACTCCTGGGGAGCTTGCGCAAGGGCCACGAGTCCAGTCGAAATCAGATTACGTGTGGTTTCATTTCCGGCCACGAGTAATTGGATGAGAAACATCGCGACTTCGTAATCTTCGAGTTGTTCGCCATCGATGGTGGCTGTGGCGATCTGAGAAATAACGTCCTCGCGGGGCTGCTCTCGTCTATCGACCGCAAGTCCATGGAGATAGCTCCACATTTCCATCTGTGCGGCTGAGCGCTCTTCTTCGCTCACCCCTTCGGTTCCGGGTATGGCTGCCTCACTCCAGCGATAGAAGGTCCGCCACTGCTGCGCATCAGTGCCGAGGAGTTCGCAGATGACCTGCAAGGGGTAAGGCACGGATAGGGCCTCGACGATGTCAATGGGCTCATCGGCTTGGATTTCATCGATGAGCGTCACGGCCATGGCCCGCACAGCATCCTCGAGACTGCGAACCGATGAAGGTTTAAATGAAGGCTGAACCAGCCGGCGATAGCGGGTGTGCGCCGGAGGGTCGGTATGCATCATGGTTGGCGGGCTGTCGTAGCTGTTACCAATCTCTTGGACGAGGATGCCAGACGAAGAACAAAAGCGCTCGGGATCTATCCCGACGGCAACAACTTCAGCATGCCCGGTGAGCACCCAGTAGCCGGGGTCTTCACACCAGGCCACGCAGGCCTCTTCGCGCAGTTGTTGATAGACCGCAAAAGGTGAACTGCGATAGAGCTCAGGGTCGTTCAAGCGGGCAGTGAGAGCAGCAATGCGTTCCCTATCTTCGCCTGCTGCGCTGGTCACGCCTCTGACTTTATCGGGCTTCGGGAGTCAATTTGAATTGCAACATGGCCTCAAGTGCAGCCGCTGCGCGAAGCACCACGAGGTCGCCATGTTGGGGTCCAATCAACTGCATGCCTATGGGTAAGCCACTGCTTGAGAGACCGACGGGAATAGACATCGCCGGAGACTTGGTGAGGTTAAAGGGATAGGTAAATCCAACCCAACTCGCACTGCGCTGGCCGTTCACTATGCCTTCTGAGCCGTCAGCCACAGCCGGAGGCAGTGAGGCAAGGGTGGGGGAGATGAGCAGGCGGAATTCACTGAAGAGCTCCACCAGTTGCAGATTGGCGTGATGACTGGCATCCAGGGCTTCAACGAGTTGCGTCCCTGACACCTCATCACCCATGGCAATAAAATTGCGCAGACCTTGATCGAGTTCCGTGTAGCGGGGGTGCTCACGTAGATCGAGTGTCGAGCGGGCCAAACAGGTGTTGACAATGGTGAGCCATTCCATAACCGGATCGTGATCGAAGGGTCCTTTGATCTCGACCACTTCGACGCCACTGGCTTCAAGGAGCTCTAGCGCGCGAAGGCAGGCGTCGAGGACTTCGCTATCGGCTTCGGCGTAGCCGAGGCTGGGTGACCAAGCCACCTTGGCTGGCGTGTGGGGATCTTCTACCGCGCTCAACCAAGAAGCTTCAGGACGAGGCAGGGAGGCGAGATCACTGGGATCGGGACCAACGATGATCTCGGTGGCTAGAGCGGTTTCCCTCACGCTGCGCGCCAAGATGCCCTTGCTCGAAAGAGCTAACCAACCCGGCGCTTCGGCACCACCGTTAGGGACTCTGCCAAAGGAAGCCTTAAAGCCCGGAAGGCCACAGATAGAAGCGGGAATGCGAATTGAGCCGCCGCCATCGCTGGCGGTGGCCAGCGGGAGCATGCCCGAGCTCACCGCTGCGGCACTTCCGCCCGAGGATCCCCCGGCGTGATGGTCAAGGTTCCAAGGGTTGCGGGTGAGGCCAAAGAGCGCGTTGTCCGTGCGTGCCGTCCAGCCATAGGGGGGCGTGTTGGTCTTGCCGATAACTACACATCCGGCCCGACGCAGACGGGCAACGAGGAGTGAGTCATGGAGGGCAGCTGGAGCATGCTCATTGAGTGGGCTGCCTTCTGTGGTGACAAAACCCGCGGCGTCTTCAAGGTCCTTTACGCCAAGAGGCACACCAGCCAATGGTCCTGGATCTACGCCTTCGGCTACTAATTCATCGAGCGCTGATGCTTGGGCCTGTGTGCGCTCGGTACCACGGGCTACAAAAGCATTGACATGTGGCTTCTTGCTCGCGATGAGTTCAAGGGCCTCTTCGGCGAAGGTACGCGCGCGGCGTCGGCCGCTTCTGACCTGATGGGCGAGCTCATCAATAGCGTGGACAGCGAGCCCTATGGTCTAGGTCACTTC
>CAZTQJ010000077.1:0-6228 GCA_964615615.1 uncultured Acidimicrobiaceae bacterium | reverse complement strand
TCACCTAAATAAGCTAAAGCTTCTTCAGCAAAAGCATCGAATGATTCAATACGTGTTCCATAAACTCGGGCATGATGAGCATAAGCCGCTGTACCTTTAAGCCCATAAGTCAAAAGTTCTTGTAGCCCAGCTAAATCCATGCCATGTTTTTCTTGCCGTTTTGAAATCGCAATATCCCATGATTGACGCACTAATTCTGGCCCTTCACCTGCAGGAACAAAAGAAGTAGCACCTCCTAAATCAGCAACTGGCTTATGACTTGGCCCATTCGGCCTCAGCAGTGGCCACTGCTCGCTCCACCCTTGACTACGGCGCCCGTGGCGAAATCGAATCGAAAATTGCTGTCGCTTTCATCGCAGACGCGATCGCAGACCTCGTCTCGCGCACCATCGGTCGCGAAGCGCAGTGGGCCACGGAGCCTGGCTGGTCACTGCCCGTCAGCGCCTTCCTTGCTGCCTACCGCGATCCCGCCTTCCTGGCATCATTGGCTGGTCAAGATGGACCTCGTCACCTTGATGAAGACTTTCAATTAGTCTCGGAAACCTTTCACCGTTTTGCTGAAGAGCAGGTTCGCCCTCGTGCGGAGCACATCCACCGCACAAATGGCGACATCCCCGACGACCTGATCGAAGCCTTGGCTGAAATCGGAGGCCTGGGCCTTTCTGTCCCCGAGGAGTACGGCGGCTTCGCCTCAGGTGGCGAAAGTGACTACCTCGGCATGGTTGTGGCCACCGAAGAATTGACCTGGGGTTCCCTCGGCATTGGTGGATCACTCATAACGCGTCCCGAAATTCTTACCCGAGCCCTCGTCAATGGTGGCACCGAAGAACAAAAGCTTCACTGGCTGCCGAAGCTCGCCACCGGCGAAGTCCTCGCGGCTGTTGCGGTCACCGAGCCTGACTACGGCTCCGACGTTGCCGGCCTGAACACCATGGCAACCAGGACCGAGGGTGGATGGCTCATCAATGGCACCAAGACTTGGTGCACCTTTGGTGCCCGCGCGAACGTGTTGATGTTGCTTGCACGCACTGACCCTGATCGCTCAAAGACTCACCGCGGGCTCTCCCTTTTCGTCGTGGAGAAGCCTGTTGGCGATGGCCATGGCTTCCTCTTCAACCAAGACGCCAGTGCTGAGGGTCGTAGCGATGCGCCTGGCCGCATGGAAGGCCGCCCCATTGACACCCTTGGTTACCGAGGTATGCACAGTTACGAAATCGCTCTAGAGAACTGGTTTGTTCCTGATGCGAACTTGGTCGGTGGCGAAGCTGGCCTTGGTAAGGGCTTCTACCTCCAAATGGCTGGCTTTGAGAACGGACGCATCCAAACTGCTGCTCGCGCGGTCGGCCTGATGCAAGCTGCCTATGAAGCCGCTCTCGAATACGCCGAGAACCGCAAGGTCTTTGGCTCCCCCATCCTCGACTACCAGCTCACCCAGGTGAAACTGGCGAAGATGGCCTTCATTATCCAGTCCTCAAGGCAGTTCTCCCTTGAGGTCGCCAAGCTGATGGCTAAGGGTGAGGGCACGCTTGAGGCCTCCATGATCAAGGCCTACGTCTGCCGTGCGGCTGAATGGGTAACCCGTGAGGCCATGCAGATCCATGGTGGAATGGGCTACGCCGAAGAGTATGCCGTGAGCCGCTACTTCGTAGATGCTCGCGTCCTCTCTATCTTCGAAGGTGCCGATGAAACGCTTTGTCTCAAGGTCGTTGCGCGGCGACTCCTCGAGCAGCGCGGTCACTAACTCAGGCTTCGATACTCCTCGAGTACCCCGGGGTTTTCCAAGCCTTCGACGGACCTGAGTGCTCGGCCATTAATAATGTCTGTCACCGCAAGTTCGGCCAGTTTTGCAGACCTTGTTCTAGGGATTGCACCGACTGCGAAGATCCTTGCTGGGACATGACGAGGCGACAGCTGACTACGAATCCTGGCCACAATCGCTGCTCGCATCTCGTCATCAAGCTTGCGAGCTGGCCCGAGTAGCACGAAGAGCCAAATTTCGGTATCGCCGGGAACTTCCTTGCCCGCAGCAAGGGCGTCGACAACTCCCTCAAGGCCCTCTAGGACTCGGTAGATCTCGGCCGTTCCAATTCTCACCCCGGAAGCGTTGAGCGTTGCATCAGAGCGGCCATGGATGACAAAGCCGCCCGACGCTGTTCTCGTGGCAAAGTCACCTTGCACCCACATGCCAGGGATGGACGAAAAGTAGGCCTCGCGGTAACGGGACCCATCGTCATCACCGATAAAGCCCAAGGGCATCGAAGGGAAAGGATTGCGGCAAACCAATTCCCCTAGGCTCTCGCTCAGCGAGATGCCCTCCGCATCGACCACATCGACATCGAGACCAAGGGCTGGAACTTGAATTTCTCCAGCAAGAACGGGGCGCGTCGGATCCCCAGCTACCAAGCAACCGCAGAGATCGGTGCCACCAGAAATTGATGCCAGGTGAAGGTCCACCTTGATCGAGCCATAGACGTATGCATAAGCCTCAGGGGATAGTGGTGAACCCGTGGAACAAAGTGTGCGCAAACTGCCGAGGTCGTGACTTTTGGCGGGATGCACGCCGGCTTGTCGTAGTTCGGCCAAGTAGCGAGGAGAAACGCCGAGCAAGGTCAAGTGATGCTGGTCGACAAGATCGAAGAGGCGTGTTGGCTCTGGGAAGAAGGGCTTACCGTCGTAGAGCACGATGGTGGCTGAGCTTGCCAGTGCCGAGACCAGCCAATTCCACATCATCCAACCGCAGGTAGTGAAGTAGGCGACCCTGTCACCCGGCCTGATGTCGCAGTGCAGGGCATGTTCGACCCGATGCTTGAGGAGCAAGCCTCCCAAGCGGTGAACGATGGCCTTGGGCTTTCCCGTCGTGCCAGACGAATACAGCACGAATCCAGCTTGATTAAAAGCAAAGCGCGGATAGAGCGCTGGCGCCCCTTCCTGTGGGGCAAGAAAGTCATCCCAAGCCACGCATAGCGGTCCACTATCTGCGTAAGCACCTAAATCGCCTACGACAAGGACCTGCTGAAGACTGCTGAGGCCCTGAGCAATCTCTTGAATTTCTTTTTTGCGATCAATGGTCTTGCCGCCGTAGTGATACTGCGAAGAGGCAAGAAGCAGTTTGGGCTCCACCTGCGAAAAACGCTCGATTACGCCAAGGGCGCCAAACTCTGAAGATGCTGAGGTGAAAATCCCCCCGAGGTTCAGCGTCGCGAGCATCGTAATCACGGTCTCGGCGACATTGGGCATGTAGGCCGCAACGACATCGCCCTGAACTATCCCCAAGCCTCGGAGTGCAGCACTTGCCTCTGCGACGAGTCTGATCAGTTGCGCACGCGTGAAGCTCCGTTCTCCCCCGTCTTCAGCGATTTCGATAATGGCGAGGTCTGAAGCATGGGAGTCGGCCGCTTCAACAAGCTGCTCACTAAAAGACAGGAAGAGCTCGGGGAAGAAGGATGCATCAGCCATTGCCCCAGACCCTTGGTCAAAGGCCTGCTGACCGATTGATCCATGGATTTTCAGCCATTGCAGGGCAAAAGACCAGAAGGCTTCACGATGTTCGACGCTCACCCGATGCAACTCGAGACTGTCCTTAATCCCTATACCCGTCGCCGAAGAGAAGGCCAGACGAAACTGGTCCATCTGTGTGGCTTCAATCTGCTCCTGCGTTGGTGCCCAGAGCACCTGAGCACTACTCAAGCCGGTGACACTCCATGGTGTTTGGCCACAGCTTCGCGTGGACTTCCATCACTAAATTCAAGGCGACTCACCAGCTCTGCCCTGAGGTCTACATAATCAACAATGGCATCAATGACGAGTTCGCTGGCAAGTCGTTCTAGGTCAATGTCCTCTTCATAGGCTCTGCGCTCGGCCTCGATAAAGGCACTGCGCTCTGGCTCTTGCAGCTCAGCGATCTTGTTTGCGTAAACCGCATTGACTGCGGCCTTGGCGCCCATGACGGCGATTTTCGCCGTGGGCAGAGCGATCGTCGCCGTTGGGCCAAAGCCCGGCCCACACATGGCGTAAAGGCCGGCTCCGTAGGCCTTGCGAATAATGACGCAGAACTTAGGTACTTGGGCTTCACTCACTGCGGTAATCATTCTGGCTCCATGGCGAATGATGCCCTCGCGCTCCACCTGGGTCCCGATCATGAAGCCAGGCACGTCTGCGAGAAACAGCAAGGGGATATTGAACGCGTCGCAGAGGTTGATGAAGCGCGAAGCCTTGTCAGAAGAATCCGAGAAAAGCACGCCACCCTTTTGGCTTGGGTTGGAGGCAACCAGGCCTACCACTCTGCCTTCAAGACGAGCGAGGCCAACCACAAGTTCCGTGGCGAACAAGGGTTTGATCTCGAAGAATGAAGCTTCATCGACCAAGGCGTCGATGAGTTCATGCACGTCGTAGCCAGCTGCTTCGTCTTCAGGAACGATGTTGGCACTCATGGTCAAGGCAGCTTGCTCGGCTTCGTAACGTGGCGCCTGCTCTCGCCAGCAGCGAGGGAAGTAGGAAAGATAGAGGCGCGCGTGGGCAATCGCATCGGCATCGTCGCTACAAAGGTTGTCGCCACATCCAGAAACGCTGGCGTGCATCCTCGCGCCACCCATTTCCTCGAGGCTCACATCTTCACCAATGACTTCTTGGGCCATCCGCGGAGAGCCCAAGTACATGCTCGCGTTTCCTTCAACCATGAAAATGACATCACAAAAGGCTGGGATATAAGCCCCTCCGGCAGCGGAAGGACCAAAGAGGCAGCAAATCTGTGGAGACTTCCCCGAGAGGGCAATTTGGTTGGCGAAGATTCTTCCGGCCCCGCGCCTGCCGGGGAAGAGTTCAACTTGGTCGGTAATGCGAGCTCCAGCCGAGTCAATGAGCCAAATGATGGGCAACTCGGACTTCAGGGCCAACTCGGTAGCACGAACAATTTTTTCTACTGTTCTTGCTCCCCAGGATCCCGCTTTCACGCTGGGATCATTCGCGACCACAATGACCGGCCTGCCGTCTACCCGTGCTTGACCGCAAACCACGCCATCAGCGGGCAGGCCTTCGGCACTTGCGTTGGCGTAGAGACCGTCTTCAATGAAGCTGTCCTGATCAACCAGAAGGTCAATACGGTCACGGACAAACATTTTGCCTTGGGCGTCAAGTTTCACCATGGCCTTCTCGCGGTGACCATGACGCAAGGCCTCGGAGCGTTCAAAAGCCCTTGTCATCGAACTTCGAGTCCAAGTGAGCGGGCGATCACGAGACGCTGAATCTCGCTTGTCCCCTCTCCGATTTCGAGGATCTTCGCGTCACGATAAAAACGGGCCACTGGCGAGGACTCCATGAAGCCTGCGCCACCAAGCGTTTGCGTAGCCAGTCTTGTGGCGTCAACAGCCGCCTCAGAGGAATAGAGCTTTGCCATCGCCGCTGCTTGAGCGAAGGGGCGGCCCTGATCTTTGAGCCACGCTGCCTTGTAGGTCAGATTGGTGATGTTCTCCACTTTCACTGCAAGGTCTGAAAGCTGAAAAGCAAGTCCCTGGAAGCTTCCGATAGGTGAACCAAAAGCATTACGCTGCTTCGCATAATCCAGAGCAATGTCGAGACAGCCTCGCGCAAGTCCAAGGGCAAGTGCGGCAATGGCGATACGGCCATCATCAAGGATGCGAAGAAACTGACGAAAGCCCTGTCCAGCCTCACCAAGGAGATGACTGCGGGGGATGCGTACGGCGGCCAAAGAAAGGTCATGGGTATCCGAGGCATGCCAGCCAAGTTTGAAAGGTGCTGGCTCCACGGTCAGTCCCGGCGTTCCGCTTGGCACGACATAGGAAGAAATTGAGCCGTCTTCATCGCGAGCCGTCACGGTGATAATGGAGGTGATGGCTGTCCCCGAATTCGTGATGTAGCTCTTAGAACCATCAATGATCCATTCATCGCTTTGAGGATCGAGCCTGGCCTTGGTCTTGGTTGCCCCTGCATCGCTCCCGCCATCAGGTTCCGTGAGACCAAAAGCCCCTAAGGCTCTGCCGCTCAGAAGATCGGGAAGCCAGCGCTCTTGTTGTTCTTGGGACCCAAAGGAGTAGATCGGGTTTGCCCCCAGGCCCACTCCAGCCGAGAGCGTGATTCCCACTGACTGGTCGACACGACCAAGCTCCTCGATCGCTACGCAGAGTGCAGTGAAGTCTCCACCGCCGCCTCCCACCGATTCAGGGAGATCGGAAGAGCACCGTCTGAACTCCAGTCACCTGAAGCTATCTCGTA
>CAZTQJ010000076.1:0-6257 GCA_964615615.1 uncultured Acidimicrobiaceae bacterium | reverse complement strand
GATAGCTTCAGGTGACTGGAGTTCAGACGTGTGCTCTTCCGATCTAGACTTCTCGGAGCCTCCGCCTCCACTGGTGAGGCCACTCATCTCTTTCAGATCTAGTCCTACCGAGAAATGGGGGCCCTCAGCGGCGATCACAATGACTCTCACATCATCGTCATGATCTAGAGCAGCCATGGCTTTGGGGAGGTCGTTCCAGAAGTCAACACCCATGGCATTTCTGGCTTCTGCTCGGTCAAGGCTGAGGGTGGCGACATGATTGTCGACCGAGATGCTCATGACCTTTGAGGCGAACGTTTCTGATCCCATGGGACCTCCTTGACTCAAGGCCTGATCTTAGGTGAGGCCGGTGGCTAACTCGCCCCTCACGGTTAGGATAGGAAAGGTTCTCCAAGCACGCTCATGGCCCACCTCCCCACTTTCACCGACGTCCCCTCCGGGCCTTCTTGGATGAATGACACGCGTGGTGAAGCTCTGAAGGCCCTTGGCCATCTCGCAGAGCCATCATCGGCTTCTGAGGTTTGGCGTTATTCGCCCATTGACCGGCTCGACCTCTCTCAGCTGAGCACCCTATCGACGGGTTCTGACAGTGTTACGCCCCCAGAATCTCTCGCGGAATTACTCGCTAGTGCCATGGTCTTTCATACGGTGAATGGCTCCTTTCGGTCCGAAAGCAGACAGGCCGACGGCTGGTCCATTAGGGCTGAGAGCGAAACGGCTTATGGTCTCGGATCGATTGTCGGCGCTGGGGATCTTCACAGTGCGCTAAGCCTTGCTTATGCACCGAGCCCCTTGGTGATCGCCGTAGATCGAGGCGTATCACTCGAACAGCCCATCGTCATCTTGCATCAGCTCGATGATCAAGGGAGCCTGGCGCTACCTCGCCTCGCCATCGAACTCGCTGAGCAGGCTTCCGTGACGGTTGTTGAAATCTTTATTGGTGGAGCCAAGGCTGGCGCCAGTATTCCTGTTACCGAGTTAGCTGTCGCGCAGGCAGCCAATCTCACCCATGGGTCTGTTCAGCTCCTCGATGACTCGGCCACATTCATGGGCCGCATTGGAGGATCAGTAGGACGAGACGGCAACCTTTCCCTGTTCTCGGCAAGCTTCGGGGGCTCCTATGCAAGGCTGCGCTCTGATGTTGCGCTGAGGGAGCAGGGTGCATCCAGTCAGGTGCGCTCTACCTACCTCGGCACCGGCAGCCAGGTCCACGACCTTCGCACGCTCCAAGACCATCTGGCTCCGCGCACAAGCAGTGACATGCTCTGCAAGGGTGCGGTAACAGGTGAGTCGAGTTCGGTGTACACCGGCATGATTCGTATCGCCAATGGTGCAAAACGCTCAGAGGCAAATCAGACCAATCACAACCTGGTGCTTGATGAGCGCGCTCACGCTGACTCTGTTCCCAACCTTGATATTTCGGAAAATGACGTGCGCTGTAGCCATGCCTCTACCGTTGGTCCCATTGACGAGGACCAGCGTTACTACCTTGAATCACACGGCATTTCACCAGATGATGCCGAGCGACTGATTGTTCGCGGTTTCTTTGCCGATGCGATGGCGGCAGTGCCATTGCCCAAGCTTCGTAGCGTCCTCGTCAATGAGGCCGCAGCGCGCCTTGATGCCACGCGTGCCAAGGAGCCAAAGTCATGACGGTCGCCAGTATCTTGATGTCCGAATTGGCCGATGGCCTCGCTCACGGGGTGGAGGTTGATGGTGTCAAGGTCGTCGTGGTCTCCTGTGAGAGTGGCATCTATGCACTTGAAGATCGATGCTCGCACGAGGATTTCCCTCTCTCCGAGGGTGAAGTATTCGCCTCAAGTTGCGAGATTGAGTGCGCTCGACATGGCGCGAGTTTTTCCCTCATTGATGGAACACCATCTTCGTTTCCGGCTACGAAGCCAGTGCGGACCTATGCCGTCACCGTTGATGGTGATGTTGCCAAGGTGGAGGCGCAGTGACTACGAGCTCTTTAATTATTGAGGGCCTTTGCGCCACTGCTGGTGGCGTCGAGGTTTTGCGAGGAGTAGATCTTGCCGTGGGAGCTGGTGAGATCCACGCGGTCATGGGGCCCAATGGAGCCGGTAAGTCAACCTTGGCTCACGCCTTGATGGGCCGACCAGGCACCGTGGTCACCTCGGGGCGCATTGTGCTTGATGGCGTGGACCTCGTTGGTTTTGCTCCTCATGAGCGCGCCCATGCCGGGCTCATCCTGGCTCTGCAACAGCCCATTGCGGTTCCTGGAGTTTTGCCGGCAGAGGCACTGGCCTCGGCACTGGGCTGCAGTCTTGAAGAAGCACGATCGAAGTTTGCGGCCGAAGCACTGGCGGTTGGCCTGCCGGAGAGCCTTTTGGACAGGCCCCTCAATGTTGACCTCTCAGGAGGTGAACGTAAGCGCAGTGAAACCGCAATGATTGCCACGCTCGCTCCCCGCTTCGCCGTCCTTGACGAAATTGATTCGGGCCTCGATGTTGATGCATTGCACCAGGTGGCTCAGCGTTTCCACGAATTGAGCATTGAGCGAGGATTGGGCGTTATCGCTATTACGCACTTTCGCCGCCTTCTCGATGAACTTATGCCAAAGAAAATTCATGTTCTTGTCGATGGTCGCATAGTCAAAACCGGTGGACCAGAACTTGCTGAAGAACTTGAGGCAACCGGCTATCGCAATATCGCAGAAACTCCAGCGCAGTAGCCACCCTTGGTGGCTCCGCTTGGCTCAGCGCAATTGGTAGCGTAGAGAACAATGTCTCCCGACAATCTCCCCCCTTCGCGACGTGGTGGCCTCGCAAACGAGTCCGGACTCCGCAGCCTCGGCGAAGAGATAGCTGGTCGGCCTAGACGGGCTTCTCGAGGGTCTCGTGGTCCTGCGGGTGGAAGGCAGCAGCGGGGACCAAAGAAACGCCGGAGTCGGCGGCAACGCCTAACTATTACCATCGCCGTCACGGCAAGTCTCCTCATCATTCTCTTCTTCGGCGGATTCGGTTATTTGCGTTTTCGCTTTGACCAGCTGACGAAGTTCCACATCGGGGGCTTGACTCAAGAAGCCAATGGCCAGCCTTTCAATGTGCTGGTGGTGGGCTCAGACTCACGCACAGGCCTGACTGGCGAGATGGCAGCTCAAGCTGGCGCGAGTCAGTTCGTCGGTGGGCAGCGCAGTGACGTGACCATGATCTGGCATGTCAACCCAGCGGATAAGACCGTCCAGGTCCTTTCCATCCCACGAGACACCTTGGTTGCCCTCGGTGCGACGCCAAAACTTGCGAATACCTATGGCAAATTCAACCGCATTAACTCCGCCTTTGATGGAGGGCCTGCAGGCCTTGCAAAGGTCATTACTGCGAATTTTGGTATTCCCATTAGCCACGTGGCTCAAGTTAATTTCGCCGGCTTTGCTGGAGCCGTCGATGCGATTGGCGGCGTGAAGCTGAACTTTCCTTACCCGGCGCGTGACGCTTTCAGTGGTTTGAGTATCACGCAGACAGGATGTCAACTTTTGAATGGCGGTAATGCCCTCGCCGTGGCGAGAAGTCGACACTTCGAGTACTACGCCCACGGCTCTTGGCAGGGAGACGGCAGTAGCGATTTCGGCCGCATTACCCGCCAGGGTGCCTTTTTGCGTTCCCTCGTCTCCACGGCGAAAAGTAAGGCAAACCCACTCACCATCAACGCCTTTCTTGGCTCGATACCAGCCGGTGTCATCATCGACGACAAGTGGTCCTTGAAGGACCTCGTCAGCCTGGCCCTCGACTATCGATCAATCGATCCACAAACGATTGTCACCCAGACCATGCCTACGGATTATGAGGGTTACGTCGGACCTTGGGGTGATGTGCTCTTTGCCTCTCAGCCCAGTACGCAAGAGATGCTGACGAGCATTTTTGGGTCTTCCCTGCAGCGGCCGACTTACCCGGCACCAAACCCGGCACTGCAGACTCCTCAACCAAGCTCGCTAACCACCACCACTGCCAAGCCACCACCGACTACGAAGGGGAAGGGATCGAGCACCACAGCACCGGTGACTACGACAACGACGCCAATTCCTTCCTTTGATCCAACACCCTGCTGAGCAGGGCCTGATCAAATTAGGCGCCAGCCTCCTCGAGGCCTTGGGTGAGGGTGTTCCATGCCAAGGTCGCGCATTTGATGCGAACGGGGAACTTCACGACGTTTTGCAGCGCAGCTAATTCCCCAATGGCCTTGAGGTTAATTTCTTGAGCTTCAAGTGGTGCGCCGTCGGCGCCAGTGGCAGGAACTGACATCATGGATTTAAAGGTGGAAATCAGTTCACGCACCTGCACAATGCTCTTGCCCTTAACTGCAGCCGACATCAATGAGGCTGAAGACTGGCTGATAGAGCAACCAGAGCCCGCAATCTTTAGATCCTTCAATATCCCGTCTTCAACTTCCAAGGTGATGACGATTTCGTCGCCACAAAGTGGGTTAAAGCCCTCCGCACGCGTGGCAGGAGGAGACGTCAATTCCCCACGATTCCGTGGCGAACGGTAGTGGTCGAGGATTATCTCTCGGTAGAGCTCTTCAAGATCAGCCATCAGGAGAACAACCTAGTGGCCTCACGGAGGGCCATAGCCAGCACGTGGACATCGTCCTCATTGTTGTAGACACCAAAGGAGGCTCTGGCGGTGGCATTGACACCGAGGCGGCGCATCAAGGGCTTGGCGCAATGGTGGCCGGGGCGCACGCACACTGCAGATTGATCCAGGACCTGCCCAACGTCATGGGGGTGGACGCCCTCGAGTTCGAAAGAAATAACGGCTCCACGATCCTTGGCGGTGGAAGGGCCGAAGATCCTGAGGCTATCCCCGAGTTCTGCTTTGAGGTAGCCCAGGGCATAGTCAGTGAGGGCCAGCTCATGGGCTCTTACGGCCTCCATGCCAAGCGCGCTCAGATAATCGAGGCCTGCGTGTAAGCCCACGGCTTCAGCGATGGGGGGCGTTCCAGCTTCAAAACGTGTTGGACCTACTGCTGGCGTAAAGCGATCGAGGTGTACATCGAGAATCATGCCTCCACCTCCGAGGAAGGGGGGCATGGCGGCCAAGAGTTCGGCTCGGGCGTAGAAGACGCCTATTCCCGTAGGACCTAGTGCTTTATGGCCACTGAAAGCGAGAAAATCTATATCCATCGCTGCGACATCGGTTGCGAGATGGGGAACGCTCTGAGCACCATCAATGGCTATGATCGCACCGTGTTTATGCGCGGCCTTCGTGAGGAGCTCAAGGTCATTGATGGTTCCCAAGACATTGCTCATGGCTGTGACCGACAGGAGTTTCGCTCCTTGAAGGATGACGTCGAGATCGTCGAGATCAAGATGGCCATCATCAGTGATCTTCAGGTATCGCAGTTCGATTCCCTTACGATCCCGAAGCTGTAGCCAAGGAACAATATTGGCGTGGTGTTCCATTTCTGAAAGAACCACCACGTCACCCGCGGAGAGCTCTGCTTCTCCCCAACTTCGAGCTAAAAGATTCATGGCCTCCGTGCAGTTTTTCGTGAAGACGATCTCTTCTTCTGCTCGTGAGGCCCCGATGAAGTTCCCCACCGCAATACGGGCCCCCTCATAGAGATGGGTGGCCTCTTCCGCGGTGACATATACGCCCCGATGGACATTGGAGTGGCTGTGCGAGTAGTAGCGATCCATTGCATCAAGGACGGATTGAGGCGGTACGGATGTCGCCGCTGAGTCCAGATAGACCATGGCTTTGCCGTGAACCTCGCGGGAGAGGAGGGGGAAATCTGCCTTGACTACAAGGGGGTCAAAGTCCGTCACGAATCATCACGCCAATGGTCGTAGCCATCTCGCTCGATCTGCTTGACCAGCGAAGCGTCGCCGCGGTGCACGATCTTTCCGTCAACGAGAATGTGCACGGCTTGGGGGACCAATTGGTCGAGCAACTTTTGGTAGTGAGTGATCACTAAGGATCCCATTTGGGGCCGCTCGGCAGATACTGCCTGCACGCCCGCGGCAACTACTTTGAGTGCGTCAATATCTAAGCCAGAGTCAGTTTCATCCAAGATGGCGAGTTCGGGTTCTAATAGGGCCATCTGCAGCACTTCATTGCGCTTTCTTTCGCCACCCGAAAATCCTTCATTGAGGTGACGCTCGGCGAAGGCGGGATCCATGCCGAGGCGCTCCATCCACTCAGACATATTGAGTCGGACCTCGAGGACGGAGAGGTCTTCAAGCCCAGTACGCGCAGAGATAGCTTGGCGAAGGAATTGCGTTACTGAGACCCCGC
>CAZTQJ010000075.1:0-6338 GCA_964615615.1 uncultured Acidimicrobiaceae bacterium | reverse complement strand
CCCGCCCCCCGCTCGCGCTACGCCTCTGAACACTCTTTCCCTACACGACGCTCTTCCGATCTTCCCCCGTGCCGCTCGTCAACTGCGATTGCACTCCACGAGTGTTCCGCGATGATGCGATCGGCGTCATGTGCACTGTTGCCTGGTGCATCGAGCAGCGCTCGAGCCGAGGTCGTGGGGACGAATTCTTCGGCCCAACGCTGAACAACGGAAAACAGTTCGACGTGCTCGTCAGAAATACCGATTGCCATGGTCTTAACGCCGATGAATCAAATTGAAGCGAGTGCTAACGACATGGTCTCCGCTGCTGGCCTCATTCCAGACCGTCTCAGAAACGATGAAGGTCATGACCTTGCCCTTGGACTCCTTGGCATAGGCATCGACAATGGTGCTTACCCCATCAAGCTCGTCACCCACGAGAACACTCCGGCTATAGGAGAAGGATTGTTCACCGTGCAAAATGAGTCCACCCTGTGAGGTAACCGCCGAGAGGCTGGCCATGAGGCCGCCCTCAGGATTCCCCTCGGGTTGGAGCTCAGCGAAACTGCCGAGGTGGTGCATCACAAAGGCGAAGGTGGGAGGCGCAGGGATGGCTGAGAAGCCACGCTCGCGTGCCGCATTGGCATCGCGGTAGATGGGATCAGGATCACAAACTGCATCGGCGAAGAAGGTCACCGCTGAGCGCTCAACCGTCACTCGAGCGCGAGAAGTCACCCTGCCTATGAGTCCATTTAGGATGTCGGAATCGCCCTGGTCACCCATGTCGAAAACCCTTCACTAGAACCTGTTCTAAGTCAGGAACGGTAGCACGGGTATAGAGACCTTCCGCTCAGCCGAGATGGTCGGCGAGGCTGCTCGCAAGCAGGCGAAATGCCCGTCCACGATGACTGATGGCTTCCTTTTCCGCTGTGCTCATTTCCGCAAAGCTACGGCCGCCTCCGCCTTCAGGGGCGAAGATGGGGTCATAGCCAAATCCTGAAGCTCCCCGAGGACTATCAGTTATCACACCCTCTACCTCGCCGCGCACGGTGAGCTCACTGCCGTCAGGCCAAGCAACGGCCGCCACGGTGGCAAAGCGAGCCCTTCGGCCTTCAGTTCCGCTTGCTGAAAGCACAAGATCAGCCAAGACCTTCGCCACATTGTCGGCATAGGTCGCATGCTCACCAGCAAAACGAGCTGCGTAGACGCCAGGAGCTCCGCCTAGGCCATCGATCTCGAGCCCGGTGTCGTCGGCAATGGCAGGCAATTGGGTGGCCTGCGCCAGGGCATGAGCCTTCAGCAGCGCATTTTCTTCCAAGGTCACGCCCGTTTCCTCTACCTCAGCCACCTCGCTGGGTCTCGCGACTAGGTCGATGCCGAGGGGCTCAAGGAGGGCACGTATTTCCGCTGCCTTATCGGGATTTGCTGAGGCTAAAACGAAGGACATGGGGGAAACTTAGCCCTGCGACTGAGGCTCGAGCCAAGGCAGTAACCTGAGGGCATGCCAAATCAGACCATCCAACGCCTCCGAAGCTCAAAGATCACTGCACTAGCCCTTGCGGTCAGTCTCATCGCACCGATTGCTTTGACTGCCACCAGCGCGCCGGGCTCGGCAAAAATCAGTCACTCCT
The DNA here is from genome assembly GCA_964615615.1 of uncultured Acidimicrobiaceae bacterium. Lineage (GTDB taxonomy): Bacteria > Actinomycetota > Acidimicrobiia > Acidimicrobiales > RAAP-2 > CAZTQJ01. The sequence goes on along the minus strand of CAZTQJ010000075.1, from coordinate 4,728 downwards.
ACCAGACGCTCTACATCCCACGCGCCTACACGCCTAACCCTCCTGCAGGAGCGACTGACGACTACCACTGCACCATGGTTAGCCCCAAGGTGACCCAAGACCTCATGATCACCGGAAACCAGTTTCACCCCGGCAACCGTGAAGTGCACCACGCCATCATGTACCTCATTACTCCCGACGCTGCGAAGAACGCCATAGCCTTGAATAGGGGTGGCAAGGGATGGAGCTGCTTTGGTGAGACCTCCATTGGCTCTGGCATGGACGCACTTTCAGCCTCGAAGTGGCTCACGGCCTGGGCCCCTACCAAGCACAAGGGCCTCAATTCCACCCCAGCGGGAACCGGCATGCTCCTCCCCAAGGGCTCCGTCGTGGTCATGCAGATCCACTACAACACCCTGCTTGGCAAAAAGGCGGACCGTTCGCGGCTCGTCATTCAAACCACGCCACTCAAGCACTCTGGCTTGAAGCCCCTCGTTATCAAGCAACTTCCCGCTCCGCCTGATGTGCCCTGCGCCCCTGGAGTGACTGGTCCCCTCTGTGATCGCAATGCGGCTCTGGCCAATACCCAGAAGCGTTTCGGCCAGGACGCCGTGAACTTCGTAAACATGCTTGAGCGTGTTTGTGGTCGTGACCCGGCATCCCCACCCGCAGCAAACAGCACAACATGCACCTGGCCGGTTTGGCAGAGCGGAAAATTGCTGACTGTCGCTGGCCACGAGCACCTCACCGGGCGCAAGTTCTCCTTGGTGCTGAACCCTGGCACCCCTGGCGCCAAGACTTTGCTCAATGTGAAGAACTTCAACTTCGATGATCAAGGTGCCATTGCGCTGAAGCACGCACAGACGCTGAAGGCTGGGGACAAACTGCAGGTGAACTGCACCTGGGACCCCAAGTTGCGTCAACAGTTGCCGCAGCTGAAGAAGCAGGTTCCCCGTTTTGTTACCTGGGGTGCAGGATCTTCAGACGAGATGTGCCTAGCCATCCTCGGAGTAACCGCGAACTAAAAGCTTTATAAGCAATAAGAAAAATCCCCTTGGCGGATCGCCAAGGGGATTTTTCTTTTCAAGGACGCAGGGTCCGCTAGTGCTGTCGAGGCGATGGTGCCGTCTCGAGCACCGAGCGCTGCATGGCGTGAATGCTGCCTATGCCCGCCGTAGCAAGATCGAGGAGCCCATCGAGTTCCCCCCGCGAGAAGGCAAGTCCCTCTGCGGTTCCCTGTACCTCTACGAAACGACCCGCTCCAGTCATGACGACGTTCATATCAACGTCAGCGCGTGAATCCTCTTCATAGGGCAGGTCCAGCATGGGAACGCCATCGATGACACCAACACTGATCGCCGCAATTTGGTCAATCAGCGGGTGAGTCGACATCGCGCCTTCGCTAACGAGCCGGGTGCAAGCATCGTGCAGCGCCACGTAGGCACCACAGATTGATGCAGTGCGCGTGCCACCATCAGCTTGGAGGACATCGCAGTCAACGGTGATCTGCAACTCCCCAACGGCAACAAGGTCAGTGACCGAACGAAGGCTGCGAGCAATAAGGCGTTGAATCTCCTGGGTACGACCTGACTGCTTACCCTTGGCGGCTTCTCGACTGGCCCGCTCAGGCGTTGAGCCCGGGAGCATGGAGTACTCAGCGGTCACCCAGCCCTTGCCAGAGCCACGCATCCACCCGGGAACGCGATCTTCTACTGAAGCGGTGCAGAGCACTCGCGTGCGACCCATGGATACCAAAACTGAGCCGGGCGCAAAGACGGTGAAGTCGCGCTCAAAAGAAACTGGACGCAACTCATTAAGTTGCCTACCGTCCTTACGCGCCAATTGATCTGTCATGGTCAGTCCCCTCTCGTGTGAACGAAGAAGAACCTAGGCGATGGCGTAGCGTCCTCCGACCACGAGGGTGCTCACCGGTCCTAAAAAGCGCTCTCTGGCCTCAGCTTCGATGACTTCACGATCCTCACCGGGCTGAGCATGGGTGAGCCAAAGTCTGCTTACTCCTAGGCGATTCGCGAGATCTCCGGCCTGCCTGCCGCTGAGGTGCTCAAGTTCTCCTTCGCGTGCTTGGCTATAACTCGCCTCGCAGAGCAAGCTGCAGTCCTCCGCCCATCCAGGGGCATCGAAGTTCGGTCCCGTGTCCGCGGAGTAGGCGAATCGCGCTCCGCGGGGGCCAAGAATTCGCGTGGCATAGGTCTCGGGACCATGCACGGTGCGGCGTGAGTTGAGGAGAAAGGGTCCCAGACGCTGATCCTCGCTGACGCGAATCGCCACGGGCGCAAAGGCGCGAAGGACCTCTGGCTCAAGTTGTCCGAGAAGTTCTTGAGGCGCCAAGAGGGCCAAGGGCTCTCGGCCTTCGCTCTTGCGCTGAGTCGAAAGGAGCGAAAGATCTGCCCAGTGGTCATCGTGGCGATGGCTAATAAAGACTCCGCAGAGCTCTTCATAGTTGGGCTGTGTAATGAGCTTGGCAAAGGTCCCGGGACCGTGATCCACCAGAAGACTCGAGCCGCTGTCGCTCAGCACATAGGAACTACAGGCGGCTTCGGGGCCAAGGAAAGATCCCTCGCGACCCAAGACAATGAGTTCCAAAAGCCTTCGTCCTAGAAGTAGATAATCGAGCGAGCACGCTCTTCGACCACATCGAGGTCGTCAGTCCATGCGCCAGTCGAGAGGTACTTCCAGCCGTCATCGCAGGCGATCGTCACGATGGTTGCTTGCTGGTCATCATCGATGAGCTTGGCGCAGCGCACGGCTCCCGCCATGATGGCGCCTGAGGAGATCCCGACAAAGAGTCCAATCTCGGCCATCTTGCGCGTCCACTCCAGAGACTCGCGTGGACGCACCACGGTTTTACGATCGAGCAATTCGGCACCATGGCCATCGATGAAAATCGGCGGGATGTAGCCGTCATCTAGATTGCGTAAGCCGTCGACCATTTCACCACTCGGTGGTTCGATGGCCCAGACCTCAACCTCTGGCTTGCGTTCCTTAAGGTATTTACCGACACCAAGCAAGGTTCCTGAGGTTCCCAGTCCAGCAATGAAGTGGGTGATTTCAGGAACCTCGGCAAAGATCTCTGGACCGGTGTGCTCATAGTGCGCGGCCGGGTTGGCCGGGTTGGCGTATTGATACAAAAAGACCCATTCGGGGTGAGCGCCGTGCAGCTCACGAGCCATTTTGACCGCTCCATTCGAACCTTCTGACCCGGGGCTCTCAATAATCTCGGCACCGTAGACCTCGAGGAGCTGGCGCCGCTCAATGGAGACGTTGGTAGGAAGCACCACCTTGAGGTGGTAACCACGAACGCGACAGATCATGGCAAGCGCAATACCGGTATTGCCACTTGAAGGCTCAATCAGAATTTGATCCGGCTTACCGGGAATGAGGAGACCGTCGCGCTCCGCGGCTTCAATCAGCGATAGAGCAATGCGGTCTTTCACCGAGCCACCAGGATTACGACCCTCAAGCTTGGTAATGATCCGCACATTTTTCTTGGGAGAAAGTTCAGAGACGTCGACCATCGGCGTGTTGCCAATGAGATCGAGTACGGAACGGGCTACAGCCATGGCTTCAGTGTGCTCCACCAGCAACTGCAGGAAGGATGGTGATCTCATCGCCATCAGCGACTGGGGTTGCCGTGCCCTCGAGGTAGCGCACATCGTCGTCGTTGACGTAGACGTTGACGAATTTATGGAAGTTTCCATCCTCGCCAATGACCTGGCCGGAAAGTCCGGGGTGGGCGGCCACGGCTGCACTGAGCACTTCGCCGATGGTGTTTCCCGAAAAGCTCACGATGGCTTCGCCACCGGTGTGGGCTCTCAGTACCGTGGGAATTCTGATCGTCACGCTCACCGTTGAAACCTCCACCTTGGGTAGTGGCCAATTGCTGACCAATCTGGTCACCATTCTAGGGAGCCCTGGCGCTAGGCGTTCGCTCGCCCGTGAATGCCCCTAGACGAGGCCCTAGACGAGGCCCTAGATCAGTTGATCTTCGATGACCTGACCATCCACAATGGCAAAACACCGCATGAGCGCTTCTGGCTCACGCAGCGACACCAAGACGTAGTACCAGTTGGGGTCTGGGGCTTGGCCAACATCGGTGGGACTCGGATAGGCCTCCGAATGCGTATGGGAGTGGTACACCCCTTGGATGATCAGGCCCTGATCATCCGCATCACGATCGGCACGCAGATGATCCTTGGGGTTCACCGTATAGAGAATTGCTGAGTGAGCGTCATTCTCCACGGGATAGAGCTTCGAGATCTCACCAGGAGTCGCACCGGCAAGCAGGCCACAGGCCTCTTCAGGGGCCAAGCTGCGTGCGTGTTCAATCATCTCGGCCACTACCGCAGGCGAGATCTTGACGCTGCGAGGGCTCACGACTGTGCTGCCGCTCGTCCGGCAAAGCGACCGAACATGGTGGAGTCACCAATGGAGAGGCCACTGGCATAGCCCGTAGCGCAAACCCCAGCTGTGCTGCGTCCGGCGGCAAAGAGTCCAGGAATCTGTTCGCCATCTACGCCCATAACCGCTCCATCCACACTGGTCTCTAGGCCTCCCAGCGTAAAGGGAGCATAAGGCGCAGAACCGGGACGAAGGTCAAATGCACCAAGCGCGCCTTCAAGAGGGCGAACCCGCTCAGCGCGCTTATGGAAGAGAGGGTCAATAAGCTTGGCGACACGACGGTTGTCGAGATCGATGGTGGACTTCAGCAGCCGTGGCACGTGACACATT
>CAZTQJ010000074.1:0-6388 GCA_964615615.1 uncultured Acidimicrobiaceae bacterium | reverse complement strand
CACGGCTCTGAACACTCTTTCCCTACACGACGCTCTTCCGATCTGGCTGAGAACCTTGCAACTTCGGCCTCGCTCAGCCCCATTCATCGCGTCTCCCTGGCTTCCATCAGCTTGATCCCAGCTCCACTGCCTCATCAGGGTGGGACTGGGGGCTCCTACTTGGTGCCCACCAACAGCATTCGAGTTTCAGCCTTTTTGGCGAATTCGGGCAATGTTGACGAACCCACGATCACCATTACCTACACCCTTGAATGCCTTGATGATGCGACCTCAGTGACGACTTCAGTCAGTAAGCCAATCAGTCTTGGTATCTCTAAGGCCTTGAAGCCAGTGGTTCTCAAGACAAGACCTAAGCACCGCTATCGCCTCACCGTCACCGTCAGCCCACCCCCCGGACAGACGGACCAAAGTGGCTTGACTCAGGTGGCTGAACTCACCATTGCTCCAGCCGCGCCAAAGCTGAAGTAGCTCGGAGTAGTGATCCTGAGCAAGGGGTAGTAGCCTAGGGATCTAGCAAAGCATGAGAGGAACTGAAGCGCTGTGACCGACAGCATCACGATTACCGATAATCGGACCGGCGAAAGCATGGAAGTCCCGATTGTGAATGGTGGTATCGACTCCTCCTACTGGCAGAAGCTTCTTCCTGGTGTTTGGTTCCATGACCCAAGTTTCATGACCACCTCGGCCTGCGAGTCTGCCGTTACCTACCTCGATGGTGAAGAGGGGATTCTGCGCTACCGCGGTTATCCGATTGAGCAACTCGCCGAGAACTCCACCTACCTCGAGGTTGCCTACCTCCTCCTCAATGGCGAACTACCGAATACTGAGCAGTATGCGGACTGGACGCACAGCATTACCAATCACACCTTCATCCATGAGAACGTGCGCAAGCGCTTCCTTGAAGGTTTCCATTACGACGCGCACCCCATGGGCATGATGGTCTCGGCCATTGCAGCCCTTTCGACCTTCTACGCCGACGCGAAGATGATCAACGACCACGACGCTCGTGAGAAGCAGATCATTCGTTTGATTGCCAAGATGCCAACCCTCGCTGCCGCAGCACACCGCTTTAGTGTCGGCATGCCCTTTGTTTACCCGGACAACTCTCTTGACTTCACCTCAAACTTCCTCTCCATGATGTGGAAGGTTGCCGAGCCGCGTTTCGAGCCTGACCCCGTACTCACGAAGGCCCTTGACGTCCTCTTCATTCTGCACGCCGACCACGAACAAAATTGCGGGACAACCGCAATGCGCGTTGTGGGATCTGCTGATGCCGATCCCTACTCCGCTACCGCCGCAGCAACCGCAGCGCTTTATGGCCCGCGTCACGGAGGTGCGAACGAAGCCGTCATCCGCATGCTGAGCGAGATCGGCTCCATCGAGAACGTTCCTGCTTTCATTGAAGCGGTGAAAGCCGGTAAGGGCCGCTTGCAGGGTTTTGGTCACCGCGTCTACAAGAGCTATGACCCTCGCGCCAAGATCATCAAGCACACCGCTGATCAGGTCTTCGCCGTGACGGGAAAGAACCCGCTCTTGGATATTGCACTAAAGCTCGAAGAAGTTGCACTCAGTGACGATTACTTCACTTCTCGCAAGCTTTACCCCAACGTGGACTTCTACTCTGGCCTCATCTACCAGGCCATGGGCTTCCCCTTGGAAATGTTCACCGTGCTCTTCGCCATTCCGCGCACTGCGGGCTGGCTTGCACACTGGAAAGAGTTGCTGGATCAGGACATGAAGATCGCTCGTCCTCGCCAGCTCTACATCGGTAGCGATGTGCGCGATTACGTGCCTATCGCAAGCCGTGGCTAAAACCTTCTCCTGAACGCAAAGCCAGGTAGTCCCTAGGCAAAGCTTGATCTGGAGATTTAGATAACTCTGGTGAGACCTTCTTGGGTCATCGAGACCACGAGTTGACCGCTTTGGTCATAGAGGAAACCCCGAGCGAGTCCTCGCGCCCCATGGGCAATGGGGGAGTCAGTGTCATAGAGCAGCCAGTGGTCGGCGCGGAAGCGACGGTGAAACCACATGCAGTGATCCAAGCTCGCTCCCATGAAGTTGGGATCGTCCCAACGGATGGAGTGTGAGGCGAGGATGGTGTCGAAGAGGGACATATCACTGGCATAGGTTGCGACGCAGGCGTGGAGCAGGTGGTCATCTTCGGCGATGGCGCCATCGGCGCGAATCCAGAGGCGTTGAATGGGCTCCTCAGCCGCCTCCATCTTCCAGGGAAGGTCTCCAATGAAACGCTGCTCAATGGGGTGAGGCCTTTCGAACCAGTCGTCGAGTTCGTCACGCCACGGTGCGAGGCGTTCGGCGAGGGTGGGAAGACTTTCGGGATCGGGAACTTCGGGCATAAGGAACTGATGTTCAATGCTTTCTTCGTCAACGTGAAAAGAGCAGGACATATTGAAGATCGCTCGCCCGTGCTGAATGGCCACAACGCGCCGTGTCGTAAAGGACTTTCCATCACGGATGCGGTCCACTTCGTAGAGGATGGGGACATTGGGGTCACCCGGGCGCAGGAAGTAGGAGTGCAGGGAGTGCACGAGGCCAACGTCAACGGTCTTGCCGGCTGCCATCAGTGCTTGCGCGAGAACCTGGCCTCCAAATACCCGCTGGCGCTCCTCGGCGGGCTGAATTCCCCGGAAGATATTCACCTCAATTGGCTCAAGGTCTAAGAGGTTTACGAGAAAGTCGAGGTCATCACCCATGCCTGCATTCTCTCACAGGCTGCGCTCAGGATGTGGGCCGGTCGGCCCTTGAGCCTGACAGTAGAGTGAATCCGATGCAGATCCTCAACAAGGCCATTGCTTGGACCAAAACCCACGAGGGTCGCAAGTTGATTCGCTATACCTCGGTATCGGTGATCTCCACGGCGGTGTCTTTCGTTGCACTGTTTATCTATTACCGCTTTATCTTCCACCACAAGCACGAGGTGCTCGCGACGGTCTTGGCGAACATGACGGCAACGGTTCCTAGCTATTACCTGAACCGGACCTGGGCCTGGGGGAAGAAGGGCAAGAGCCATCTCACCAGGGAAATTCTTCCCTTCTGGCTGATGTCGCTGCTCGGCATCACGGTCTCGATCTTTGGCGCCCTGCTCGCTCGCAAGATCGGTGCAGGACATTCGGACTTCTTCAAGACCGTGGTCTTGCAGGCTGCCAACCTCGCATCCTTCGGTGCTTTCTGGATACTGAAGATCTTGCTCTTCAATCGTCTCTTCCGCACTGAAGTTGAAGAGTTTGATGAGCATCTCACCCTCGAAGAGGCTTGAGTCTTTCTGCTTAGCTCTGCATCACTGCGCGACTCAGTCGCTTCATGAAGGACCTAGTCGCGGAAGTTCTGGAACTGCACGGGCACACCAAAGTCATGGGCCTTGCAGGCCGTGATGACCTCTTGGAGATCATCACGCTTCTTGCCGGTGACGCGGATTTGGTCACCTTGGGTCGATGAGCTAATTCCCTTGAAACCTTGCTCCTTGATGAAGCGGTTGATGGCCTTGCCCGTGTCTTGATTGATGCCGGCCTTCAACAAAATCTTTTGTCGGGCTGCGCCCTTGGAGGCCTCTTCGATTTTTTGAGGATCGAGGGACTTGAGGGAAACCTCACGCTTGACGAGGCGCTCCTCGAGTACTTGACGCAAGGCGCTGAGGCGATCTTCGGTGGAAGAGGAGAGGGTGAGCTCGGTGTCGGTCACCTCAATCTTGGAGTCCGTGTTCTTAAAGTCAAAGCGCGTCGTGGCCTCACGGTTGGCCTGGTCAACGGCGTTGCGGACTTCTTGCTGATCAATTTCTGAGACGATGTCAAAGCTGGGCATGGCGGTAATGGTAGAGCGCGACGAAGCGCTGAGGCCGACTTTGCCCCGGTTGGTGAGCCAAGGCTCACTGGGAGTAAGGTCTTTGACGGATCGGTGCCCGAGTGGCCAAAGGGATCTGGCTGTAAACCAGACGGCTCAGCCTACGGGGGTTCGAATCCCTCCCGGTCCACCAAACACCTCGGGGAAGCAGCCCAGGCCCTTCGGGGCGGCTGCTGCCCCGGGTGCCTGTGGCCGCAAAGGTTACAGTGGTGTTACAAACCTCGCGTTTGAGCCTTTCACCATGGACCACGACACCGCCACGAGCCCCGCAACGCAAGCTGATTCGCTCAGCGCTCGCATCCTTGCGCTCCTAGCCACCCTTTGGGCTCGTACGCGACTCTGGCTCAGCGATCTCGATGCCATACGGCCCCGGCCGGTGGGCGTTGAAGAAGCCAGGGTGATCGCCAAGGGTTCAGACATTCGCTTTCTGATCCGCCCGGCTCTGCTCGGCTTCGCTGCCTTGACCTCGGTGGCGGTGGGTGCTTCCTTCCCTTCATCCCCCTTCAAACTTGAGATGGCCGGGACCTGGTTCTTTGGTCTGCCCGCAGCCGGCGCTGGCCCCGATAGCTCCCACTTACTCTTTGGCCTCGTGGCCGTCTACGGCGGCCTCTTGCTGCTCATGCGCGTCTGGATCCAACTGGCCCACGCCTTGGCCGTGCGCCCGGGAGTCTCCATCAAGCACCTAGCCTGGATTTTGGCGCTGTGGACCGTCCCCATGTTGGTGGTGGCCCCGCTGTTTAGCCGCGACATCTTTAGCTATGCCGCCCAAGGCGAGATGATGAGCCGGCACATGAATCCCTATCATTTTGGCCCATTTTCACTGGGCTCGGTGAAGTATGTGAATCCTGTTGATCCCCTCTGGGGTAATACTCCAGCACCCTATGGCCCACTTTTCTTACTCGTGGACGGCTTCTTTGCGAGGGTGACCTTCCATAATCAGATGGCCTCCTTGATTCTCTTGAGGGTCTTGGCTGTGGCGGGTGTCGCCCTCATCGCCTACGCCCTGCCGAAGTTGGCCAAGGTCCACGGTCGAGACCCCGGTCTGGTCTTTGTCCTCGGGGTCCTCAATCCCCTCGTGGTGTTGACCTTGGTAGCAGGCGCGCATAACGACGCCATCATGGTTGGCCTCTTGGTCGCGGGACTGACAGCCGGAAAACTGCGAAGACCTATTTTGGGCGTCGTCCTTTGCGCTCTTGCGGCGGCCATTAAGGCGCCTGCCGGCTTAGGAGTGCTCTATGTGGCTTGGGAATGGCTGGGCATCGGCATTCCCCTGCGCCATCGCATTCGGCCCCTCATCAAGGCTGGTGGGATTACTGTCCTGGTTTTTGCGGCACTTTCTGCGCTTTCCGGCCTCGGTTGGGGCTGGATAGGCAACCTGGCCACTCCGGGAACGGTGCGTAGCTGGGTGGCACCGGCTACGGGTATCGGCATGGCCCTTTCTGGCCTCTTGCACAGCCTTGGCATAGGGCTTTCGATGACCTCTGTACTCTCCGTAACCCGTCTCATAGGCCTCTTGGGGGCCGTAATTACTGGTGTTTGGTGCCTTCGCCACAGTGACGAGATTGGATCCACGAGGGCCATTGGCATCACCTTGTTAGCTTTTGTGATCCTGGGACCCGTAGTTCAGCCCTGGTATTTGACCTGGGGAGTGGTGATTTTGACCGCTGTGGCAACTGGCCGACTGCTCTATTTTATCGTGGGAATATCAGTAATTTCCCCATTTATTGGGCTTCCTGGGGCAAGCAGCCTCCTAAACGAGATCATTCACGCCGACCCCTTGGCCATCGCCCTCTCGCTCATGGTGCTTCTAGGAGTATTTCTGGCGCCGCTAGGCGAGTGGTCGCGACTCAATCGCAACGAATTGCTGTCGGCCTCGCCGATTTAGAGCATCTTTTGCAGCTCGACAACGTCGAGCCACTTGCCGTGCTTACGGCCAACTTCGTGTTCGGTGCCCACCAGGGAAAATCCGCAGGCCTGATGGAGGGCAATGGAGGCTTCATTCACCCCCACAACTCTGGCAATCATGGCGTGGAAGCCATGTTCTTGGGCTAAGCGAATGAGCTCTTCAAGAATTTCGCGACCGACGCCAAGGCCGCGGGACTCACGGGCTACGTAGACAGAATTTTCAACCGTGGTGGCATAAGCAGGGCGGCTTCTATAGGGAGAAAGTGCCCCAAACCCCAGTAATGCTCCACTTTCTTCCGAAATTGCCACGATGGCGGGGTGGGCACCGGTGTGACGTTCTTGCCATGCGAGCTGCTCGTCGATGCTGCGTGGCTCAAGGTCGAAGGTGAGCGTGGTGGTTTCCACCTCAAGGTTGTAGATGGCAGCGATGGCTTCAGCGTCGCTCGTTTGCGCCAGTCGAGTAGTCACTTACTCATCGTAGAAGGCCGTCGGGGACCCTCGAGGGACGACCCCTCTCCGGTAGGGCTAACATGATCGTTCCTTGCCTCACCACCTCGGTGGATGGTGAGGTACGCCCTTGTAGCTCAGTGGCAGAGCACCTCCATGGTAAGGAGGGGGTCGTGGG